>JACDAK010000304.1 GCA_013695495.1 Blastocatellia bacterium
GGAATATACCGACGCGATGAAGATGCGTGCGCGGCTGACCAGCAACTTCACCTATGCCGATCGCGAGGGGAACATCTATTACCTTTGGAACGCGGCGCTGCCGCTGCTGCCGCATGCACCGGTGGACGAAGTGACCGCAGTGCCGGCGAAACGCGCGGCGGATATGTGGTCGCGCTATGTTCCTTTTGAAGAGCTGCCGCAAATGCTGAACCCGCCTGGCGGCTATATTCGCAATGAGAATAACTCGCATCATTACACTAATACGCGGACGCCGGCGAATATAAAGAACGCATATCCAAATTTTGAACAGCCGCGGCTGTCGCTACGGAGCCAACTCGGCATTCAGCTGATCGACCCTGAACGAAAGCTAAGCCTGGAGGACAACATCGAGCTGAAACACAATTACCGGGCCCTTCTGGCAGATAGAGTCAAAGCTGATCTCATTGCAGCTGTAAAGGCCACCAAACCGACCGGCGATGTCGCGTCAGCCCTTCGCGTTCTCGAAGGTTGGGACAACACCACCTCGGCCGAGAGCCGCGGTTCAGTTCTGTTTCAGCTGTGGTGGAATGAATATTCCGGGCTCAACCGCCCCGAACGCCGAGCATTTCCCGATGATCAGCGTTATGCAAGGGTCTGGAGCACCGACGACCCTTACAACACCCCGCGGGGATTAGCCGACACAAAACGTGCGGCCGCAGCCTTTGCTTCGGCAGTCGAGGAGATCAAAAAGCGCCACGGCAGCTTCCGCGTGAGCTGGGGCGATGTGCACCGCGTGCGTCGCGGAAACGTCGATGAGCCCGTGGGCGGCTGCGGCAACGACCTTGGGTGTTTCCGCATCATGACCTATGAACGCGACAAGGACGGCAAGATGGCAGCGATCGGCGGGGACGGTTGGGTATTCGCGGTCGAATTCGGCGACGTTCCGCGGGCTTATACGATACTAGCCTACGGCCAGAGCAACCTGCCCGATTCGCCCCACTTCGCCGACCAAGCCGCCATGTTCGCCCGCGGCGAAATGAAGAAAATTGCGTTCACCGAAGCCGACATCAAGGCACAGGCAATTAGGACGTACCGACCGGGGGGAAGTCGGTAGGGGTATGAGCTTCGGGCGATTGAACTCCGATGGCGTGTCCGAATAAACGAGCTGTACCGTATCTGTTTTGAATGGACCAGACGCAGTTGGCAGAGGCGATCCGTGCGCCATTTCGGCGGGTCAACGAGATTGTTGCGGGGAAACGCGGTTTAACGCCGAGCACGGCGCTGCGGCTGTCTCGCTATTTTGGCAATAAAACGGGATTTTGGCTCAATCTTCAAATGCGATGTGATCTTCAATCCGCGGAAGACAGTGAACGCGATGCTTTGAGGAAGATCGAGCGGGCTTCGCAGATGAACTGATAATGTGAACTAACGCTAGAAAACTCGCGGACACGCCTCGGTCGCCTCGGGACACTTTCTCAATATTCGGTGATGTTGATGTTTCGGCGTTCGAGTTCGGCAACGAACTTTTGGGGGTCGATGGCTTTTTCCTGGGGGGTTGCTCCGCGGGTTAGGACTTCGCCGCGTGCCATCATTTGAGCGATGATCGACGCCGGGAAGGCAGTGGTGCGCATCATGGCGGAGAGACCGGTGACGGGGTCGAATTTGTCGACAATGTCGTAACGGAGCGTGTTCGGCTGTCCATCTTTGATACCGACGAAGTGGAGGCGGACAAGTACGTAATCGGGCCCGTCTGCGGGAAGGTGTTTCTCGAGCAGACGGGCGAAGAGTTGCCGCGGGGTTACGCCCGTGGTATCGATCTCGACGGGGTCGCCGGAGCAAAGGCCGAGGTCGATCATCGTTTTAAATTTATCGCAGTGGCCGGCATAGCGAATGGTCTTGTAGTCGAGGTCGCGGACCATGCCAAGCAGCGTATCAGGGAGCGTTGAGGTGCCGCCCGAAGTTTGAAACGCTTCGAGCGGCGGAAAGCTGGCGAACTCAAGCTGCTCGAGTTCGGTCATCGAGGGTACCTCAGTGATCTTGCCGTCGCGGATGACGCGTGCGACCTCGATGTATTCGTTGATAAGGCCTTCGACGGAGAATACGAGTTGATAATCGAGCGGCGGCTGAGGGTCTTGGGGCAGGCCGCCAACGCGAATGTGCACTTCGTCGAGTTGGTCAAACCTCGCGGCGCCGTGCATCGTCAGGATCGACACCATGCCGGGTGCGAGCCCGCAATCGGGGATGATGTTGATGCCGGCGGCTTTCGCTTCGCTGTAGAGTGCAAGCTGAGCATCAACGACATAGTTGTTGCCGCCGAGGTCGCAGAAATTGGTACCGGTCTCGATCGCCGCTTTTGAGAGAGATTCGTTGTACCAGTAGTTGACGCAGGAGATAGCAGCATCGTGCCCATCCATCAGCTTCACGACGTCGGCATAGTTCGCCGCGTCCACCCGGCAAGCCGCTATCCGCTGGGTCCCGACAGTCGCCGCGACCACCTCAGCTTTCGTAAGGTCAAAGTCAGCAATGGTCACTGCATCAACATCGATCGAGTTGTGGATCAGATCAAAGGCAGCGCCGTGCCCCATTCGCCCGGCACCCAGAACTAAAACCTTCATATTTGTTTGTGAGGGCGGTTACCAGTCTTCGGGCACGTCAGGCTGCATCGAGGCTACGACTTCGCCGGCGAGCTTCCAGACCTTTTGCCAGGCCCTAGTCCCATTCACGAGATTAAGGGCGGCCTGCGGATGTGCGGCGTTGCGTTCCAAACGTATGACCTCGGCGGTGACCGATATCGGATCGCTCGGGTTTTCGGTTACGGTGAGCGTCACCTTTCCGCCGACGGCAGGAAGTTTCCGGGGCAAATAGATCAGCGTACCGTTCGGGCCGACGTTTTCTGTCAGGCCTTCCTCAACGATGTCTTTGCCGTTTTCGTCCTTCCAGATCACCTGGATGGGGAATGAAACTATATGCCGAGAGCCGCCGCGACGTTCTTTCATTATGGTCTTTATCCTTGCTGGTTGGATGTTCTCTTCGGAATTGTGAACGCGCCTTTGGCGCAGAACTTTAGCGGCTAAAGTCTACCAAACTTGGAGCGAAATCTCACGACCGGCGCGGGCTTAAAACTGCAATTCATTAATGCATAAGGAGTTCCGGTTTTTGCGGAGGTGGACACTACGAGGTGGAAATGATAGGGTTATAAGTTGTTTTGACGGAAGGTCTCAACAACCCGGCAATTAAGTCGTGGAATAAGTCCGCAATTTATGCTTTTAACTACTCAGTAGTGGCTGACGAAGTTACTTCGGATCCACTATTTTTCGCATTTAATGTGGGCAAAACAATGGAGTCAATTAGAATAATGAAGAGTCTCATTAGAGGCGGCGTTATTCTGTCGATCATAAGTTTGTTCGTAGTATTTTTCTACGCACAAACTGAGACAGAGTACGCAGCCGACTTAGCGAACGATTCGCTCGAACAATTTAATAATAACGACAACACATCAACAGAAACAAATATTACAAAGACCGCAGATCAAAAATCAGATAATAAAAAAGCAGAAATTAAAGAACAGAAATTAGAACAGAAAGACGAGAAAGCACAGGACACTAAGAAAACAGAAGCAGCCAGCACGGCTGATCAGAAAGACGAAGGAAAGCAATTGGTTACCAAGACAGGTTCTGCAGCAAGACGAGGGGCGGTTAGCCGCGGACGCTTTGTTGCGACGGCATATTGCCTAAGAGGACGCACTGCCTCGGGTGCAATGGTTCGCACCGGCATCATCGCCGCCGACCCACGGGTCGTTCGGTTGGGAATGAAGGTCATGCTTGGTGCAGGCGCTTATAGCGGCGATTACGTCGTTGCCGACACTGGCGGAAAGATCAAAGGAAATCGTGTAGACATCTGGATGGCGAGCTGTGCGGAAGCACGAAGATTTGGCAGACGGACAGTGACGCTAAGCACTTTGAACTAAATCAAACTGCAGAAAGTTAAAAAGGCCCCGGAGCGCTCCGAGGCCTTTTTTATTTAGTCACAATGATGGTTAGATCATCGACATCACGTTGCTGAGCAGTACGGTTACCAGGTCGACGTTGCCGTCCTGCATGGGGTCGTAATCGTAATCGCCATGAAGTGCATCCTGATATCCGAGTTGACGGCCCTCGCTCAGACATCTGCGGTAATCGCCGACGCTTGACGAGTAAGGATCGTATACGGACTGCTGGTACGAATAGGGATCGTGATAAGCAATGTTATCGTAGCCAGACTCCGCCGCCGCCAATCCTGCAAGGTAGCCCTCGTTATAACCCTGAGCTGCAGCACTAGCGATCATGTTTTCAAAATGGCCGCCGCCGTAGCTCTGGCCAAGAACACCCGCTACCGGGATGCTCGACGAGATGTTTAAATAATACGGATCGTTGTTATAGTACGGATCCTGGTGGTAATAGGGATCCTCGTAATAGCCCTCATATGAACCGTAAGGATCATAGTATCCGGTCGAGCCATACGAAGAGTACATCGGGGACGCGCCGTAGTTATTGCTAGTATGCGCTGCCCTGTAGGGCGAACCATAAGAGTCATACGGGTCGTAATTGCTTACAGCGTAATATCGATCTGAGCCCACCCGGTCTCCTAGAATGCCGCCGATGATGGTGCGGAGCAAAGTTTCCTTCCAACTTGTACGCCCGCCATAGTAGTAATCATCGCCGTAGTAATCATCGCCGTAGTAGTCGTCGTCACCATAGTAAGCATCCTGGTAGTACGGATCATACGCTCCGTAATTTGCCCCGCTGTAATAGGGAAGGTTTCCACCGCCGCTGTAATATGGGTCGTAAGAACCATATTGGTAGCCACGATCGTAATTGCGGTAGCGGTCGCTGCCGTAGGTGTTGAAGATCCTATAAGTGTTGGAAACATTGTAGACCGTCGACCTCGAGGTGTTCCAACCTGTGTTGAAGCGGTCGTAACGATCGTATCGGTCTCCGACTCGGCCGTTCCAATTCGAGGAGTATGTCGGCGAATATGCCCAGTTGTCATACCGGTTCAAATCACGCCGCGAGCGCCGCTCGGCATTGCGAGCACGAACTTCACGGCTGCGGATCTGGCCATAGGGGACGCCCCACGTCGTGTACCAAGAATTATTCTGCAAGCCTTTATTTCCACGTACTGACCGACGGTCGCGATCCCGTCCACCCCTGCGAGCCTGACGTTGCGAGCCCCAATCGGACATACCGTTCGGCACACTTGCCTGACGGATAAGACGTGCTGCCTGTCGGTCAGTTCTGTCGTCACGCTGTTGGCGAGACGCAGTTCCCTGGCGTTCCTGCCGGCGATCACGCTGCTGCGGAAAGTCCCTCTCAGGCCGCTGACGGCCCTCGCGTGGCTCGACCTGTCGTTGCTGCCGTTCAGGTCGCTGGCGTGCTTGCCGCTGCTCGATATGTCGCTGCTGCGGAATGTTCATCCGCTGCTGACGTTGCTCAACCTGTCGTTGCTGCCGTTCAGGTCGCTGGCGTGCTTGAACCTGTCGTTGCTGCGGAACGTTAACTTGGCGTTCTTGGCGTTGCGGACGATCTTGTCGCTGGGGTCGCTGCTGCTGGGCCTGACGCTGCTGCGGGACGTTAACTTGGCGTTCTTGGCGTTGCGGACGGGCTTGACGCTGATGCTGCGGTGATTCGCGCTGCTGGCGCTGTTGTGCCTGATGCTGCTGGCGCTGGGGGGTTTGAGGCTCCTGAGCTTGCCTTGGTTGCTGCTGCCGAGCCTCACGCTGCTGCCGTTCTGGCCGTTCCTGCTTCTGCTGCTGCTGGGGAGCCTCCCGCTGCTGTTGGCCGCGTTGCTCCCTTTGCTGTGGTTGGCGCTGCTCTCGCTGCGTTTCACCTCCTACGCCGCGCTGGCCACCTCGGCCCTGACCGCGTTGAGCGAGCAATTCCAAAGGCATCGCGAACACAAAGCTGAGTGTAAATAGCGTAAACAAAGACAGAGTTTTTTGCGATCTGCTGTACATATCGTTTCCCCTTGCACCTTAAATAAGGCTTCGTTTGTAAGATTGTTATGCAAGGAGTGTTCCCAGTGCCCAATTTCAAGCAAATAATGCACATCTGAACGGCTTCAGCACGGTGGTCAGGCTACCGTATGGGGGATATGGTCACCATATGGGTTACGTTTTGCGAACATTTCCCCGCGGTTGTTCGTTCCATACAACAGCATAGATCGATAATGCGGAGGCATGATGAAAAAATTTGGTATAACAGTCTTTATAATAGCGGTGGTGATCGGCGTGGCGTTCGCCAACATTGTTTCGTTCGGTAAGATTGAAACCCCGGGAGTTTTTGATTTTTCTTTTAAGCGCGGGGTTCGGGGATCGGGTAATGTGGTTTCAGAAAATCGGCAGATCACTGGCTTCACCGGCGTCAAAGTCGGTGGTGTATTCGCTGTCGAGGTCGTTGCCGGGAAAGATTTTGGGGTCGTGGTTGAGGCAGACGACAACATTCTGCCCTTGATCAAGACCGAGGTAAAGGACGGTATCTTGATCATCCGCACGGAGCAGAAGATTCGATCGAGCAAACGAATCTCAGTAAAGGTCAGTGCTCCTGATATTGAACGGCTCGACGTCGGAGGAGCTTCGAAGGTAGCCGTTTCTGAGATCAATAACGCAAAGCTCTTCGCAGATGTTAATGGCGCTAGCAAGCTCAGTGTTTCAGGCGTGACGAACGATCTCGACATCGAGTCGAGCGGTGCTAGTAAGGTCGATGCGGAACAGCTCAAGGCAGTAAACGCAAACGTTGATGCGAGCGGTGCGAGCAGGACCGTTGTGAATGCATCCGGGAGATTGAAAGCTGAGGCTTCGGGTGCGAGCCGCATAGCTTATGTCGGAAGCCCGGAGACGCTCGACAAACAAGCGTCGGGTGCGGGAAGGGTCTCACAGAAAGGGAACGAATAAGTTCAGCCCCACTCGGAAGACGGCTCGGCTTCGGCCGGGCCTTTTCTGCGCCGTTTTGGGCGAACCGCGACGTGTTTTATTATTAAAGGAATGAGCTCTAACCTTATACGATGGGTCGCGATCATTGTAGCGGTGATAGCGATCTTCATCATTGCTAACGCCTACCGCGTCAATCGCACTACCCCCAAGCCCGCAGCTACGGTCGCGCCTAAATATACCTATGGGACAGTCGTCGACGAAAAATTGATCGTTGAAAAAGGTGGGTATCGTCACTTCCGCTTCGATCTCAATCGGAGGACGAAGTTGGTGGGCCGCTACATCACCGAAAGGCGAGCTTCGAATGTGGGTCTTCTGATCCTTGATGATGATAACTTCAAGAAGTTTGTCGCCGGTGAAGAGTTCAAGATCGAGGTGCGGACCGGAAATATTCCGGGCGGACAGGTTGATCGAATGATGGAGCCTGGTACTTACTACCTCGTTTTCGATAACAGGCATGAACCCGAATTCGATCGGGTTGTCGAAGCATCATTTGCAGTCGACTGAGGGCTGGGGTGCCGAAAAGTATAAATTTTTGCCGAGTGAAAAATTATGCTCATTTTTATAGGAATCGTACTGGAAATGACCACAAAATTGTATGGTTCCATACCTAAAATGAGTGGCAAATGATTGAATTCAAAAGCGCTTATCGGCCATCAACCAGGGTCCATTTTTTCTGTGGATTTCTGTTTGCAAAGCCTATTTTTGTATGTTAATCTGACTGCCGTTTTGAAAATATAGCCCTTGTAAGTGTTGTAAATAAAACAGTTAAAGTATCACTTTAGGTTTGTGGTCCCTTTCCACAGGCCTGTGGAAAAGTCTGTGGAAATCCTGAAACTCCTTATAAATAAACGCACTACAATTGGAGGGTCCCATAAAGCGCCGCCGCAGACATTCCTTGTTGTTGCCGAGCTTAGCTGCGGCCCGAGCTATTTCTTTTTCTGATCGTGATTTTTTAGCTTTTTTATTGTTTTCGGAGACCTTGCGTGCATCCTGTTTTAAGCGAAACAACTATTTGGAGTGACATCCTTGAGCTGGTCGAAGATCGGCTCAATAAGCATATATTCGAATCGTGGTTTTTACCGATCGAGTGCAGCGGCGTTGACGAGGTAGCCCGGGTGCTGCATTTGAAGGCCGGGCAGGTTACCAAAGACTGGGTCACACTCTATTATTCCGAACTTTTACAGCACGGTCTCTTGCAACTCGGCCATCAAGGAATTGAAATAGAGTGGACGATAGATCAATCGGAGAGTGCTGACGAAAGATTCGTCGAACCCGGTTCTAACGAAATTGAACAGGAGGCTAGGGCAGACGGAACTGCGCGATCGCAGAGCCAAACTCCCTTCGTCCACATGGCCTCGCCTAATTTTGTAGATATTGAACCGGTTGAGCATTCGCTAAATCCGAAATACACATTCGAGAAATTTGTTGTCGGTTCATCGAACCAGTTCGCACATGCGGCGGCGATGGGTGCGGCTGAAATTCCGGGAAAGACATATAATCCGCTTTTTATCTACGGCGGCACGGGCTTGGGCAAGACGCATCTTATGCACGCCATCGGCCACTCGATAAAGCAGAGCAACCGGCATATGCGGGTGGCGTATGTCACGTCTGAGAAGTTCATGAACGAACTTATCAGCGCTATACGTTACGATAAGACGCACAGCTTTAGAGAAAAGTATCGATCGATCGACGTGCTGCTTATGGATGACGTTCAGTTCTTTGCGAAAAAAGAGCGGACACAGGAAGAGTTCTTTCACACCTTTAATGCTCTTCACAACGGGCAAAAGCAGATCGTTATTACGTCGGACTGTCCGCCGCGCGATATTCCGACGCTTGAAGAGAGGCTGCACTCGCGGTTTGAGTGGGGGTTGATAGCCGATATAGAACCGCCGGACCTTGAAACAAAGGTCGCGATTTTAAAGCGGAAGGCAGATCTGGACGGCATCGTACTTGCCGACGATATCGCAATATTCATCGCAAGCAAGATCAAGAGCAATGTTCGCGAACTCGAGGGTTCGCTGGTGCGTCTGGTGGCTATTGCAAGCCTCAAGGGCGTTCCGATCTCTAAAATGCTGGCTCAGGATGCTCTTAAAAACATTCTCGACGCTGAGAGGCCTGAGGCCGTCACAGCGGATCGCATAGCCCGGATAGTTGCCGCCAAATATGATCTGAGCGTCGATGAGATGAAAGCAAAGAACAATAGCCGGGCAATTTCGCTCCCGCGACAGGTGGCTATGTATCTGACAAAACGGCTAACGAAACACAGCTTTCCGGAGATCGGACGCGAGTATGGGGGGAAGCATCATACGACGGTCATGCACTCATGTGAGAAGATCGAGAACCTTGTTAGGGACGATCGTGTTTTCCACAACACCATCAGCGAATTAATTGACAGCATTTGCAGTTAAACTAAGGACTTCAATGAAAATGCAAGATAATAATTTCCACAGGAACTTTCGCGACCATCTTCCTTTATCTCTATTGTTTGCAGCATTTGGAAAAACCTTTCCACATTTCCTCATTTCCCGGGAAGTTGAAGCTGTGGACAACGGTGCAAAACTTGAGAGGGAAAAAGTATTCCACGCTTTGAAAGCGTTTTCCACAAGTTTTCCACATATGCATGTGGACGATGGAAGCCAGTAAACACCGATTTGCGAAGGGTTTTGCACCGTTCCGCGGTCAATACTACTAGCACTAGATCAATATTTAAGTATTAATTACTTAATAACAGAAAAGGCGGGCGGCGAGTTCAAAAGAAGTATCAGGAGCAAGAAGTAAAAATGGAATTCACTATCAAGCAGAGCATCCTAAAAGAAGAACTTGGCTACATACAGGGCGTGGTTGAACGCAAGTCAACGATCCCTGTGCTTTCGAACATTCTTATCGAATCGCTCGGCGAGGGCTCCATCAGGATATTTGGCACAGATCTCGACGTGACTATCCGCAGCGATGCTGAGGCAGATATCAAGACGCCGGGTTCTATGTGCATTCAGGCCCGGAAGCTTTTCGATATCGTTCGGACTCTTGAAGGCGGCGACGTCCATTTCAAAAAGGAAGAGAACGAATGGGTGAAGATGAAGGCGGGACGGGCGACTTTCAGGTTGGCTGGGGTCAACCGCGAACAATACCCTGAAATCCCGATCTTCAAATCGGCACCGCTGAGGCTTTCGTCTGAGATCCTGAACTACTTCATCCAGAACACGGCGTTTGCGATCACCAATGAGCAAAGCAGGTTCACCCTTTCCGGTGCGAAATTCGTGCTGGGCAACGGCGTCGCCCGAATGGTTACCACCGACGGGCACCGACTTGCGTTTGTTGAACGGGCTGTGGAAGGAGAGTCGGATGCTGCGATGGATGCTCTCATCCCGAAAAAGGCGTTGCTGGAATTGGTCAAGATCACCCGCGGATTCGACGGCGATATCCAGTTTGGCGAGGATCAGAATCACATCTATTTTGAGGCCGAGGGAAGGCTTTTGATCTCACGGAAACTGACCGGCAACTTCCCCAACTACGAGATGGTAATGCCGAAAGATAACGAGAAAACGGTCGAATTCGACTTGATCGAGATGAAGAACGCTGTTCGCCGCATTGCTCTTATGGCTGATGAACGCAACCGTTCGATCAGGGTGACGGTACGCGAAGGCGAGGTAGAGGTGACCGCCCAATCCAGCGAAGAAGGCGAGGGCCGAGAGGTCGTTGCGGCAGAATATAAAGGCGAGGAGATCCAGCTCGGGTTTAATCACCAATATTTGCAAGAGTTTTTGAATAACGTCGGCTCGAGCGACATGTCCGCTTCGGCCTCGGGGGATAGCGATGGGGCTGCAGTGGACGGGGCGAGCACTGCCGCTGCACCTGCACGCGAATCAAGGCAGCCGGCTAAAGTGATCTTTGAGTTTAAGGATGCGAATGCCGCAACTCAGATGAGGATCGCCGGCGATTCACCGTACGATTATAAGTATGTGGTTATGCCTTTGAGGATCTGATCAATTTTCAGCGGGCTTTGGAATAGCGGTGGCTTGCCATGCAACGGCTTGCCACCGTTCTTTGCGCTTGACGAAGGTTCCGGTGTTATAAAACGTTGAGGTCTCCGTAGACTCGTCCTTTTTGATCGTTTTTCCGACCAGCTTGAATGCGACAACAGCAGTGTCGCCGTAGATGTTTATCTGAACGTCCACTGCCGAATACACCGTGGTCGGCGAGTCGGGGCCCGGCCGCGGAGCAGAGCGTACGCTCTTCATTATCTCCGCCTTGCCAGTTCTTTGGCCGGAAGCACGCGTATAGATAAGGTCGTCGGCCCAGAACCGGTCATGAATATCTACAGCGTTCGCACCCGCTCCGGTCAGAAACTCGTCCAAGAGTTCAGTAAGTATCTGGGATTCAGACTTCTGCTGGCCAAAGGCGGTGAACGCACCGGCGAGCAGGAAGATGCAGGTGAATAGAAGTTTCATCTTGTCTAGTCGCAGCCAGTTTCGTCCAGAACGCTTACCGTGCCGCCCCGTGTTCGGAAGTGGCGAGGTTTTCCGGGCTCGAACTGGATGATCCTTTCTATAGTCTCGCCTTCGGCAACCCGCTGCATTCGAAATGAACGGCATTCGCCACAAGTATTTTCTACGCGGATCACGCCTTCACGACGGCCCGGTTCTACGATGGAACAGGACGCAGTGTCAGTGTCGGCGCCAGGTGTGGGATTACCGCGAGTGACGATGTCTGACTTGTGACCGCGAGCATTTCGTTCGTGTTCACGAAGTACGATATATGCTTCTTCCCGTGTCGAGAGCCAGCCGGATAGGTCGCCGTCGCCGTCGTTGCAGACAACCATATAACGAAGATTTTGAGCTAATACAGTTTCGGAACTGTCGTGCAGCAGAAACACGCCGACCGAAAATAGAACCAGCAAGGCAAAGAGAGTTCTCATAGTTTTCCTCCTGGTGTGTGAGCGTTGAAGATAATTCGAACTTTACCCGAAATCCATTCTTATTACAATGAATTTCTGCGAAGGGGTCGCTTACCGTGAAAAGAGGTAGACCGGAATGGCCTGCGAAATGCCGATGAAGAAACCGAAAATAGCTCCGAAAAGTTCGATCAGGCGCAGGTGCTCTTTCGCGACGGAGAGCACGAGGTCCTCAAGCTTTTCGTTTGGGAAGTTCATTATCTTTTCTTTAACGACATTTCCTACGTTGAACTCCTCGATAGCATCGGGAAGTTTTTCGCGAATGGCAGTAATTATAACGTCCGCGAGGGAATCGCCCGCGGTCCTGAGCTTTTCTTCTGAGACGTGATCTGCGAGGCGGCCGATCGGTGCGGAAAGCAGGGCGTCGAGTTGGCTCGCGAGCATCTTGTTGATGATCCTCGACGTGTCGGGTCGCGCGATGACGCCGAGAAGGCCGTCCGCGAGCATATCCTTTAGCCGCTGTTCCGATTCCGGATGCAGCGTTCTCATTATCGAATCTATACTGTGCGGCCGGAACTGATCCATCGTGCTCCGAACATAGGCAGCGATCTGCGACCTCAGTTCAGGGCCCCTGATCATCTTTAGAACGGTGCGGGTTACTTGCTCTTTCAAGCCGGCAAGCTGCTCGGCGTCAATAGCGCCGACAAGGTCAAATACGGGGCGGTCGAGGGCGGTGTCGAAAGCATTGTTGATGAACGAGCGTGCCTCCTCGGCGAAAAAATCGCCCTTCAGGGTTTCTTCTATGCGTTTTGGCAGGCTCTCATTCACGAGGTCGTCGACCTCGCCGAGCAGGTTTTCACGGGAGACAAATATCTTTTTGAAAAACGGGAGAGCTTCGTAATAAGTATGAACTTCTTTCTTGATGAGGGTGGCGATCTGGAGGCGCGTACGTTCGGCCGCAGCGATCTCTGCCAGGTGATGGGCCATCGGAGCGATCTGCTCGTTCGCTTTTCCTTTTAGCAGTTCGACCGCGTCGAGGGTGAACATATCGCCCAGCGGGATCTCGCTTTGCAGCAATTCGTCGAGGCGACGGCTGACAAATTCGCGGATCTTTTCCGCAAGCAGATCGGAATGAAGTGCGGCGGCGATCCGTTCATCGAAGAACACGACCGCTTTTTCGAACATTTCGTCGTCGACCACTTCGGCTACGCGCTTGGAAAGAACTTCATCAACACGGCGCTCGACAAACCTGCGGATGGACGCGGCGGAGTCGTCGTCGGTAAGTGCAGATTCGATGTGTCGAGCGATCTTGGTCTGCAGCGTGCTGATGGAATCAAGTATCGGCTCGCGAAGCCGGGAGGGCAGAGCCTCGATGAGCGACGGATACTCCTCGCGAAGAAGTTCTTCGGTATAGGAATCGACGACGCTGCGGATCTTGCGGCGAAGGAATTCTTTGCCGAGCAGCTCTTCCATTATCGTCTCTTTCGAAACGAGTTCTTCGCCTACTGCTTTCCCGATCGCAGCGGCAAGCCGGTCGCGGTGCCGCGGGATCATTCCCTGCGGGAACATAGTAATGCCAAAGATCTTGAATGGTTCTCGCGGACGAAACAGCATTCTTACGGCTAGCCAGGCGGCGCCGTAACCGTGGAGAGTTGCCACAAGGATCAGCGAGCCCATCTGGAACCAAAGGGTGCTAAAAAGCGGGCGGACCTGTTCGAAAATGCTTTGAATTGCTTCCATTTGCTGTAAGCAGAAGCTCGCTGGGGTCGTTTAGTAGATCTGAAAACCCTTTGAACGAAGACAGAAATGGGAGAATTCTTTCAGCCAGTCGTGATCTACGCTGTAGTTCTTCCATTGGTCGTCGTCGTCCTTAAAAAGCGTCTTATCGTCGGGCTCGTCGGTAATCGAGAGATCGGAATATATCCGTTTATTCGGGGCAAGTTTAGGAAGAATTTTGTCCCGTATCTTTTCGCCGATAAAATGTGCGTCATCCTGCTCGACCTTTACGCCCGTGGCGTTGTAGGACATCTGACGGACCTTTCCTTCACTGATGATGTCGAGGCTCTTGATCACTTCCAACGCGGCCTTCCAGGTCCAGACGTTGGCAGAAAGTTCGTAACCTTCAGAGCCCATATCGTGTAATGTGAAACTCATATTTAAGAAGCGTAAGGCAAAGCTGCGGCAAGTCCTAATAGGTAAAATGCTAAATGTTGTGGCTAGGATAAGTCAATTTCAGTCTCGTTCGAAAAGCGCCATTTTGGGTAATTTGCTATTATCTACCTTCGCATGAACCCGGAAGATTACCTGAGGCGAATTGGACTTGGCGATCGGCGGCCCGCAGTGGATCACGCGGGTCTTGCACTTCTGCAAAGGTCGCATCTTGAAAGCGTTCCGTTTGAGAATCTGGACATTTATGGGAAGGTGCCAATCGTGCGATGTGCTCGATAAAGACTGCGGACGGCCGCAAGACGCTTACTGATAAGAAGTTCATTGTCACGTCGGCGGGCGTTAAAAGTGAGAGCGATGTGGACGGTGTTGCGGATTTTGAGAGGGTACTGCTGGCGGAGTTTGGCATTAGCAACCCTGCGGCGGCGGCCGGTTACGAGACTTAGAAAATTATGACCAAGCCTATTTCATATGCGGATGCGGGCGTTTCGATCGATAATGCCAATCGTGCGGTGGCGAAGATACGGGAATACGCAAAGAGTACGTTTAACGAGCGGACGCTGACGGAGATCGGGAGTTTCGGCGGGATGTTTTCGGGTGCGTTTCCGGAAATGGCTGATCCTATCTTAGTCGCATCAGCTGACGGCGTCGGGACGAAATTGAAGCTGGCGTTTGAGACGGGGATCCACAACACGGTCGGGGCGGACCTGGTGAATCACTGCGTGAACGACATTTTGGTGCAGGGTGCTCGTCCGCTCTTCTTTCTTGATTATTTTGCGACGGGGAAGCTTGAACCGGACGTGACGGCGGCGGTGGTCGAGGGGATGGCTCGGGCGTGTAAAGAGAATGGCTGCGTTTTGCTAGGCGGTGAGACCGCTGAAATGCCCGACTTTTATCCGCCGGGAGAGTACGACCTTGCGGGTTTCATTGTCGGGGTTGTCGATAAAGCGAAGGTGATCGACGGCAAGTCGATCGAGCCGGGAGATGTTGTGTTGGGGATACCCTCGAACGGGCTGCAGACGAATGGGTATTCGCTGGCGCGGAAGCTGTTCTTTGAAGTTGGCGGGTACACGGCCGATTCGTATTTGGATGAGCTGGGAATGACCGTAGGCGACGCTCTTTTGGCGACTCACCAGAGCTTTTTGCCGCAGATTGGGCCGCTTCTCGATTCCGGCGTTATCAAAGGCCTTGCACACATAACCGGCGGCGGCTTCCTCGAGAACATCCCGCGCATTCTACCTGAAGGCGTCGGCGTCGAGATAAACCGCGGCACCTGGCCCGAAATTCCGATCTTCGGCCTCATGCAGAAGCTCGGCAACGTCTCAGATCACGAAATGTTCCGAACGTTTAATATGGGTATTGGAATGGTGGTGATCTGTTCCGAAGGCGACGCTAAGCAGATCCAAGATTCCGTGGCGTGTCACAAGATCGGCCGGTTGCTAAGCGGCGACAAAAAGGTCCAACTTGATCTATAACGGCTGAGATGACGTGGGCAAAAACCGCCTGCGCGCAAGCTAAAGTTTCAGAAGAACCGTTTTAAGAAAGTCGATGTTTTTGCCTCACGTCCCTTGATTTGTTCGGCGCAGTCTCAATCTTTAGCAAGCATTTGTAAAGTATCAGAACCGTCATTTTATGCCCGCCTTTTACGAACTGCGCTTAATCACCAAGTTGCGCCGAACGGTTGAGTTGACGTGGGGCGAAACCTCCTCCAAGCCCGTTAAAGTTTAACGGACAACGCGAAAACAAAGTCGGTGTTTCGCCTCACGTCCAGTGGTAGGATGAAAGTCGGGCTTTTGGCTCGGTTGCATTCTACATCGACGAATGCTTAATTTCACCATGCTACTTTACCCTTTACTAGATGTGGAACCGAAAATAACCCAGTAAAGTGAGTGCTTCAGCATTTGGTCCCATAATAGTTCTGCCGATCATCGGCACTCTGATACTTCGCACAGCGGTATAAACATCCACAGCCATTCCCGCACAATCTGGAATTGATACCGGATTAGGAATTGTTCCGTTGGCAATAGAGCCTAAACTAATAGCGCGACTTAAATTTCTATGCACACGTGTAAATTGATAGGACACGATTGTTGTCCCTGAAGCACCGCCCATACGAGGCTTGCCGATATTGAAATGACAAACAGCCGGACGGCTGATAATGTGAGCTAAATCGAGTGCATCCCACTGGAAGTTTAAAACAAATGCGCCGTTATCTTGCGCTTCTGTAAATATGTTACCTGTCTCCATGCCGCGGGAATTAAATAGACGCAACCTGCCGCCTCTTTCCGAAGAACCTTCAACGTGGTTTATTGCCACCAAAGCCCGGCTAACTGGTTGTCCTGAAATTCTATCTTGAACGATTCCACTGATAATACCCTGATGCATCTGTCTTCACCTCCGACGTTTTATTCAGAAATTAAAGTTAATCTTTTTCAGTCAATTTATGTCCTGGTTAATAGACTGAATTGAGTTTTAGAATTTGCGTTGAACGGTTGAGTTGACGTGGGGCGAAACCGATTACACGCAACGCAAAAGTAGCCGCGCAAGTTTTTAAAGAGAAGCTGTTTCGCCCTCACGTCCAATGATTTGTTGGGCTGCGGCGTGGCGTAAAAGATTAAGTTAGCCGCAATATGTTGTCTTGCTGCAAATCATCTTTTCATTTCAAATCCGCAATCCACATATTGCCCGTTGTTTCGGAGTATTCATAAACAATCTGATTACCGAGCGGCGACCACGAAGGATAACGGACGAAGGAATTGAGTTTTTTGTAATTGGTAAGTTGCTGCTGTTTTTTCGTCGAACGCGAAACCCAACGGACGTTCCAGATTCCGTCGCGTTGTCCGGCGAACAAAATTTTATCGCCGTCGGGCGACCAATCGTAAATCCAGCTTTGACCTTTATCAAAGGTCAACTGCACGGGCGTTCCGCCTTCGCTCGGTATTATCATAATGTGCGTATCGTCGCCGCGCTTCATTTGAAAGGCAATGTATTTGCCGTCGGGCGACCATGCGGGAAAGCCCATCAACTCTTTATCAAACGTGAGTTGTTTCGGTTCGCCGCCGGCGAGCGATGTCGTCCAGACGTTGATAACACCGCCGTTGCGTTTGAAGTTGAAAGCAACCTGATTGCCGTCGGGCGAGAGCCGCGCGTAGTCCAAACTATCGGTCAAGTCCAGCAGCATCTTCTCGCGTTTGTTGTTCAGGTTAATCGCCCACAGCGTATAATGTCCGGTGCGGTTTGTAATAAAAGCGATTTGTTCCATATCTGGAAACCAGGACGGTGTAAACTGGCGGCTTTCATTTGTCGTCAGTTGAATTTGATTACTCCCGTCGGCGTTCATCAGCCAAATGTTGCAGGCGATTCCACCTACGTTTTGACAGGTTGTGAAAACGATGCGTTTGCCATCGGGCGAGAACGTCGGAAAGTGAATTCGGGCGTTTGTATTTTGGACAAGCGGGACGGGCAAGCCATCGGTTTCCGCCGAGTTTGTTTGCAAGCGAACGGCTGGAAGGCTTTCTCTTCGCAGCAGCGAGTTGAAAGCCATTCTTTTGCCGTCGGCTGAAAAACTCACGCGCCTGACACCGGAAAATGTTCCGCCGATTCCCGCAATTTGCGAGGGTTCGTCAATCGGCTCATTCGTATCCGAGTCGAGGCGCAACTGAAATGAACCCTCCGAATTATGATAAAGGATACTTTTCCCGTCGGGTGTATAAACAGGTTCATAACCGTGTTTTTGAGAAAAACGCTTTGCATCATCGCCGCCCGTTGAAATCGTCCACACGGACGCGCTGGTGTAATCGTCAACCTCAAAAACAATGCGCATGCCGTCGGGCGAGAAAGAAGGCGCGCCGTGTCCGCCCGCCGGATTTCCGATTTGCGTTAGCTGCTTCGGTTCGCTGCCGTTTGCCCCGACCACCCAGAGCGTCGAAGGCGGCAGAGCATTCCGCGCATACGCGCCCAAATCAACAATCGGATTCGATTGAAACGCTATTTGTTTGCCGTCCGGCGACCACGCGGGATGCGAGCCGAAGTCCGTAATCTGCCGCGCTTCGCCGCCCGAAGCGGGAATAATCCAGATG
>JACDAK010000332.1 GCA_013695495.1 Blastocatellia bacterium
CCGCCTGATCTCGCGCACTAACTTAGCCGCGTGCCCGTCGCCCGAAGCTTCACCAGCAACCATCATTATATTTGGCGTTCTTTCTGAATTCATCGGCCCGAATTTACGTCTATAATCATTGCCCGTATCTTTCTAAATGACAAACCTTTGCCACCATCGGTGCATCTCACCCCTTGTTCTAAGTTTCCGTATTATTTTCTTTATTATCGTGCTGCTTGCACGAGCCATAGCCAAGCCGTAAAATATGGGGTTTACGCTTGCTCGGTCGGTCGGATAAGGCTCTTCTTAGGGCCTCGTCTGCAAACGGTTATATTTTTTGGAGGAGTCTGTGAACTTTCGCTCTTTTTTTTCCATAACTTTCGTCATTGCCTTTGCAATGGCACATTCGGCGTTTGGCCAGGTCGACACGATCATCGGCCAGTTTACCAATACTGAGTCCGAGTCTTTCGCCGGAGCGATCAGCGCGAATGGGCGTTTTGTCGTCTTTGAATCGCGCGCTAACCTGGCGACGGTCAATCCTCGGAATGCCGACGGCAACAACGAGATCTTTCTGTTCGACTTCGCTCAACGACAGATCTTCCAGATCACTGACACAAAGAGCGTGCTTTTCAACCCGCTCAGCCCTGCGACGTTCAACAACGTCCGAATCGAGATCACGAATCGGAAACCTGTCATCAGCGCCGATGGTCGTTGGATCGCGTTCGCTTCAAATGCTACCGCCTCCACACCTGGCCAGCCGGATGGTTCAAACCCGGGGATTTTCGACGGAAACATTTATACGTCGCCGACTCCAACGCCGACACCCACGCCATCTCCAACACCTACTCCGACACCTGGACCGACGCCAAGCCCGACCCCGACCCCAACTCCGGCATTCAACCCGTTGCAGCAGGATGCCAATCTTGAGATGTGGCTCTATGAGATTCCCGCCTACGCGCCGGCCGATCTCACATCGGGTGCCGAAATCGCATTCGTAAATCTCGCCGGCGGCAGTTTCTTACAGATCACGAACACTCCGACCAGCCGCCTTCCGATAGCCGGTACTAACGTTTCGGGACCGTTTGTAGCTGACGACAATCATGATCCCAGCATCAGCGATGACGTCGGCGCCGTTGCATTTGTCTCGACCCGCGACCTCGTACCCGGCGGCAATCCGTTTCCAGAAGCTGACAACGACGAGATATTCGTGTTCGCACGCGGTCCCGGCATCATTAGTCAGATCACCGAAACGCCGAGGGGACCGATAAGTGACCCGATTTATAACAAAAATCCGTCCACCTCTGGGAACGGATCGCGCGTAGCATTCGCCAGTACCGGCGATAATCCTATTATTGGCATGACCGGCGGCAACAATCCCGCCAGTAGTCGAAACGAAGAGGTATTCTTTTCAGATCTTGACCCCAACGGCGCTCCTACGGGCATAAAACGCCAGGTGACGGTTACCACGCCGGCTACGCCGGGAGCTTTGGTCAACCTACTCGATCTCGGTAGGCGAATGAGTCGCGACGGCCGATACATCGCTTTCGATTCGTACGCAGATCTCGCCAACGAACATGCCGGCGTCAATCAGGAATCGTTCGCACTTTATCTCTACGATGCCGTCGACAACTCCTTTGAACGCGTGGCACCGCGGAGCAATGCTGACGAAGAAGCTCAAGGCGGCGACGTACAGCGGTTCCCGGGCTTTACGGACTACGTAGACGGGGTCGCAACAACGCTCGTGTTCTCATCCCGAATGAATTTCACCTCGGCCGGTGTGATCCCGACGAACGAGGCAGACGGCCTAAATCCCTCAGATTTTCGGCCGGTTCAGATTTACCGTCACCCGATCAACGCCGTGAAGGGATCGTCCTCATTTGTTCGGCTGACAAAGTTTCCGCTGCCTAATACGTTTCTCGCATCGACGCAGGCGTTGACAAGCGATACGTCGCGCCGGATGGCATTTAACTTAGCCCTGACAGAGGTTGGGACGGGAAATTTTGATCTGAATTCAGAGGTCTATTACCTCTACGAGCCTGTGATCTTTAATGAGCAAACCGAGGCCGACGTAGAGTTTTATACCGGAGCGAGCCGCTTGCCAATCAACGCGAACGTAGTGGCAACGCCGTCGCCGACACCCACACCGTCGCCCTCTCCAACTCCGACGCCGACACCGACGCCTACGCCTTCTCCGTCCCCAGGCCCGACTCCGCCGCCGGTCACTCCCGACTCCGTGCTCGGAATGTCGCCGGGAATGCTGGTGATAATGGAACTGCCGGAAGGCACGGCGACGCCCGCCGCCCCGGCTTCTGCAGTTGGCTCGTTGGATAGAAGCTTCAATTTGCCAATGGAACTAAGCGGGGTCACGCTTTCGATCAATGGCGCAGCCGCACTTATGAAATCGGTTAGCAGCACTGAGATCACGTTTCTCGTCCCCCGCGGCCTTGCCAGTAGTGTTAACGGGACACTGTATCCGTATGTTTTAAACAACAACGGCACTGTCATACGAGGTGAATTGGCGATCATTCCTGTTCGTCCCGACATCTTTAGGACCGACATGATACCGGCGCCTCTGGGCCGTGCACGAATGTTGAACGTTACGAACCGCGTGCACACATCTGAGCCGTTCGCAGTGCGAACGATCCAGGTTAGAGGCGGACGATTCATCCAGTCGCGTTTCAGGCTCTACGCCACCGGTATAGCCACGGTTCCGCCGCAACTATTAACGATCCGTTTGGGTGACGTGAGCTCGTTTGGCGGCTTTATATTGACCGGTGCTGTCGAAGTTGAACCGGGTATTTACACTGTCGACTTCCAGCTCGTTCCTCTCCAGACGGTGACTGGCGACGTGCCGGTTGTGATGTCCGTCGGCGTGGGTTCGACAACGTTCTTCTCCCGCTTGGCTGACACCGCGCCGCGAACCAGCTTTATTGATCCTTTTCCCGAGAAACCTAAAGAGGTAATGCGGAAGTTGAGGTAGCAGAAAAGCGGGGGAAGCCCCGCTTTTTCGTGTCACCTGCAACTATAAGATTTTATGATAGTTGCATAGCCTTTAGCGATATATTATTCTTAATGCATAGCCAAATCTTGGTTTTCGCACCGCCCTTTTATCGATAGGTCACGCCGCGGTTTCGCACGGTTGCAGAAACTGCCCACATCAGGAGATAAACAATTTTATGTCAGGAAAAGATGTTGCAACAATGAAGGTATCCCCCAAGGTTTGGAGAAACGGCGAGATCATCAATTGGGATGATGCTCGCATCCATGTGATGTCTCACGTTGTTCACTACGGATCTAGCGTGTTTGAGGGGATCCGTTGTTATAACACAAGCCAGGGACCGGCCGTATTCAGGCTGGCCGAGCACATGCAGCGTCTTCTTAACTCCGCAAAGATCTATCGAATGGAACCGCGGTTCAATCGCGATCAGATCACCGAAGCAACTTTGGAACTTCTTGGCGAAAGCGGGCTGGACGAATGTTACATCCGCCCGGTTATCTTCCGCGGGCTTGATGAAGAGAAGCCCGCCTTTGGCGTTAACCCGTTCCGCAATCCGGTCGAACATTACATTGCTGTTTGGGAATGGGGCAAATACCTCGGCGAAGAAGCTCTCGAAACGGGCATTGACGTCTGTGTTTCGAGCTGGACCCGGATCACCTCAAACTCGATGCCGGCGATGGCCAAAGCGGGTGCGAATTACATGAATTCGCAGCTGATCAAAATGGAAGCCATCCTCAATGGATACGCCGAAGGCATCGCTCTAGATGACCGAGGCTATGTTTCAGAAGGTTCCGGCGAGAACATCTTTATGGTCAACAACGGCAAGCTGATCACGCCGCCGCTGGGAGCATCGATCCTTCCGGGTATCACCCGCGACTCCGTTGTCCAGATCGCTCGAGATCTGGGCATTGACGTTGTGGAAACGACTGTTCAGCGGTCCGCTCTCTATCTCGCCGATGAGCTTTTCTTCACCGGTACTGCGGCCGAGATCACACCGATCCGTTCCGTTGATAAGATTACGGTTGGCGAAGGTAAACGCGGCCCGATCACGGAGAAACTGCAGGACGAATTCTTCAAGATCATCCGTGCGGAAAGGGCGGCCCCGGACAATGCCGAATGGCTCACCTTCGTGGACACCGGTGAAAAAAAAACGGCAGTAGCGTAGAACTGCCCGCCGACAATTAAGATTTTACATTGGCCTTGCTTCGGTTTAGCGTAATAACCGGAGCAAGGTTTTTTCTATGACTGATCCTGTCTCGACACCCCGCCGAAGCGGCTACATGTTGGAGTTCACTGTGTTCTCGTGCGGAGCTCTCGTAATGATCTTCGAGATCAACGGCTCCCGCATTGTCGCGCCGTACATCGGCACCTCGACTTACGTTTGGACGAGTCTTATCGGCGTGATACTCGCCGCGCTTAGCCTAGGCTATTGGTGGGGCGGCACGATGGCAGACCGTCGCCCGGATGGAAAACTTCTCGCCCTCGCTCTGTTCGCCGCTGGCACGCTCGTCGCCGCGACCATTTTGCTAAAAGACGTAATACTCTCCATCGTCGGAGCTTTCCCCGCCGGCCTCGAACTCCGCTCCGTACTAGCCTCGACACTCTTATTCGCCCCGGCAAGCGTCGCACTTGGTTTTGTGATCCCCTATGCCACCAAGCTTCGCATCTCGTCGCTGGCTGATTCCGGCACTACCGTTGGCAGGCTCTTTGCACTCTCAACCATCGGAAGCATCGTCGGCACATTCGCCGCCGGCTTTGTCCTGATACCTTTCATCGGCAGCAGCCGAACACTCTATTTCGTCGCCGGTTCCCTCTTCGCGCTAGCATTCGCCCTCGGCAGCATCAATTCAAAAAAGACAGTCGCCGCGCTAAGTTTGTTCGTTGTCGCGATCGCCTCCAACGAACTCACTCTCGTGTTCATGTCCCGCACCGCAAACCTCATCGACACCGACACATCGTATAATCGCGTTCGCATTTTCGATACCATCCATCAAGAAACCGGGCGTCCGATCAAGGCGATCACAACCGACCCGACAACCGCGCAATCTGCACGTTTTCTCGATAGCGACGAACTCGCACTCGCCTATACGAAGTATTACCACCTGGTTAGGCACTATCACCCCGGCTTTGAACGCGTTTTGATGATTGGCGGCGCCGGCTATTCATTTCCACAGGACTTCACACGGGAATACCCCGGCAGACAGATAGATGTGGTCGAGATCGACCCCGCGATGACGCAACTGGCACGCGAGCACTTCGGGCTGGGCGGCGATCCCGCTCTGCATATTGTCCACCAAGATGGGCGTATCTTCCTGAATCACGCTCCGTCTAATACCTATGACGCCGTGCTGATGGACGCTTTCGGCTCATCGTTTTCCGTCCCTTTCCAACTCGCTACCTTCGAAACCGCCATCCAAATACACCGCGTCACCAACGAGAACGGCATTGTCATTTTCAACATCGGTTCCGCAGTCACCGGCCCCGGCAGCCTCTTCCTCCAATCGCAGCTCGCCGCTTATCGTGATCTTTTCCCATACATCAGTGTGTTCAAGGTGCGGCCGCACGTTGCCGATGACAGGCTTCAGAATCTGATCCTGGTGGCGTCAAAGCGTGTGATCGTTAATGGTGAAATTGATGAAGATATCTCGCGGATGTTGGCGACGCGTATTGAAGGTGAAATTCCCGTAACCGTCGCGGCTGCAACCGACGACCTGTCGCCCGTCGAACGATATCTGTCGATCGCCCAAGGCTATCGCCCCTAGCGCAGTCCCTGGCCAAACTGCTCAGTACCCACCGAACCGATCCCGCGCAGCCGAAAACTGAACGTCACCCGGTTCTCATTCCGGGCTCCGACGTTGAACGTGTAATACTGCACCGCCACTGAACAGCAGTCTGACGAATATCCGATCGTATAAAGCGAGCTGATCAACGGCGAAAGCTGTGCCCGCCGCCTATTCTCAAAATCGAAAAACAGCGACGCGCCGCCAAAAGGTCCTTTGTCACGATTTCCGACGAAAACAGACGGGCTCCACTGCGACCCTCTCAGCGTTCCGGCTTCCCTCCCGCTCGCATTTACATGCTGCGAAAGCGACGGGATCAGTTGCACGGCACGCGTATAATAGAAGGTCTGAAAGAATTTGAACATCCGTGTGTCGTAGCCGATAGTCGCCGACGCGGCACGCAGCCCGTCGCCCTGAACCCCGACGTCCGCCCGTGCATTCACAAAGATCGTCCGCTGCGGCCTGTAGATCGCATCTACATTTATCGGGGAAAACCGTCGCGGAACACCGCCGAAAGTGTAAAAACTGAGTGCAGTGATCGGCGCTATCTGGTTTCGCTGACCCGGCACCAATGCCCCTCCGAACGTCTTATCAATGAAGTACTTACCACGCACTGTCAGGCTGAATATCTCATAAGGCTGCGCCGCCAGCGGATCCTTTTCCTCAACTGCGATCTCTCGCAGAAGTGCCTGTGCCTCACCCGTCACAGCTTCCGCATACCGCCGAGTATATATACGGTTCGCCACGCCAAATTCAACCTCGTTCGTATCAGTGACCGTGTCGAGATAATCGAACCGAATTATCCTCTCGAAGTTATTAACGCCCTTGATATATCGATACGTCGCATACGGCTCGATCACATGCCTGAACTTGAACGTTCCCTCTTCGCTGTAAAAGTTCCGGGCCAGTGCGACTGGACGGACATCGAACTCGAACTCGCCGTGCTTGCGTATCACGTCTCGGCCGACCACCCGCCGCATGTCGTTGAACGAGTTCGAGTAATACGTTACTCGGGCTGCCCCGGTCGCCGTGAAATTCACATACTTCGTGCTGAACGGGATAATTATCTGCGGATACACGTCGAACCGCTGCCCGATCGCCGGCGATACCACAGGGTCGCCGCCCGTCTGCTGCTGATAAAGCGCGAGATCGTCTGTCTCTTCGCGCCGCGAAACGCCCTCAATACTCGTTTTGAATGAGAAATACGCATTGTCGAAAAACGACAATCGCGAGGGACGCTTCTCGAAGTGAATGCTCGGCAAATTTCGTGTCTTTATTCGCAGATTCGGCACGGAGATCACTTCAGACTTCGCTCGAACGTTCAGCGTATAGTTCGTCCAGCTTTTGTTGATGAACCCTTGCGATACCTCTATCGGCGAAATGATCTGCTGAACACCGTCCATGAACACCTGCCGAAACGCCAGATTTGACGTCAGCCGAACGTCCACAGCCGCAGTAAACCCGTTCGAGAAATAGTGAACTCCCTCCGCATATATGATCGAGCCGCCCTGGTCCGGATTTGCCGCACTCTCACGCGGCCCCAAAACGCGGTCCTTAACGGCATAAAATCCGAAATCGAGAAACGACCGCGAATTCGCTCGGGTCCTAAAATCCACCCCGTAACCGAACCCGCGCCCGCTGTAAAGGTCCGCGCGTACGGTCGCGTCAGCCGACCTGCCAAACGTCTGAAAATAAGCCGTCGAAAGCCGAAACCCCTTATTGTTCGAGACCCCAAACGTAGGCGTTAAGAATCCAGAGGCCCTGTCGCGCTGCTTTATCGGTATCGATACGAACGGTATCGGCAGCACCGGCACGTTCCGCAGTCGAAACTTCGCCCCCCGCAATCGAACCCTGTCGTTTACCACGATCGTCGCCTCGTCCGCAGTGAACGACCAACTTGGCACGGCCCCATCACACGCCGTGAACATGCCCCTCGTTACCACTACCTGATCAAGCGCCGTCCGCTCCACCCGGTCGGCCGTAAAATACACCACCGACCCGTCATTCGTCTGATTCGTAAATCCGGTCGAATCTTCGAACGTCCCAAGCTTCGTCCGATAGTTCCAGATCCCGCGCGCACCCGTGATCCGCTGGTCATCACCCTGGTCAAACACCACGCTGCCTTCCGCCTCGATCCTGTTATCCGCTTCCGTGATCGTTATCCTGTCCGCCTGCAGCCGATAGATCCCATACCGAACATCAACATTCCCGGTGTGCGTTACGACCCGCTTACCCTCTTCGCCGCTAATGGTCTGCGTGTCCGAATAGACCACAAGCTCGCCGTCACCGCCCTCCGGCTCGAAGCTACGCACACGCGACTGCGGCGCCGAAATATCTTGTTCTGCTGAAATCGGGTTAACGTTCGGGGTGTCGGTGATGGGATTCGCTACCTGTCGCTCGACCGGGTTGGTTTGCTGGGCATTTCCTGAAACCAGAAACACCAGTATTACGCAGACAAGGCAGAACGGCTTCATGAAACTCATTGGGAAACTCGGTAATATAATGTCGATGCTAACACGAAGCAAAGAAAGAATAAACCCGTATGTTAGACTGAGTTTCTCACGCTGCTATGTCGCAAACAAAGATCCTGATCGTTGAAGACGAAGAGCTAATGCGCTCGATCCTTCGCCGCCTTTTGCAAGCCGAAGGCTATAGCGTCGTAACCGCCGACAGTGCCGAACTAGCCCTTCGCCTTTTTGCCGAAGACCGTTTCGACGTTACGATCACCGACGTAAAAATGGCCGGAATGGACGGCATCGAGCTTCTCGACCAAATCAAATCGCTCGAAAGCGATGCCCTCGTCATCATCATTACGGCTTTTTCCTCTGTTGATTCTGCCGTTGCCGCTCTACGCAGAGGCGCGTTCGATTACGTCACTAAGCCTTTCGTCAACGAAGATCTCATGCGCACAGTAAAGATCGCACTGGTCCAGCGTGAACTTTTCACCCAAAACCGTGCGCTGCGACGCGAACTTAACCGCCATTACGGCTTCGCCGAAATGATCGGCCAGAGCGAAGCCCTGCGATCTGTTTTCGCCCTCGTTGAAAAGGTCGCCGGAACCAATGCGAATGTGCTTATCCGCGGCGAAAGCGGCACTGGCAAAGAGCTTGTTGCAAATGCCGTGCACCACCGTTCGCTGCGTTCAAAAAAACCTTTCGTAAAAATCAATTGCGCCGCACTTCCGAAAGAACTGATCGAGTCAGAGCTTTTCGGTCATACAAAAGGCTCATTTACCGGAGCTTCAGGCGATAAAATAGGATTAATCGGACA
>JACDAK010000360.1 GCA_013695495.1 Blastocatellia bacterium
ATAAGCCCCGTAATACATCGTATTGATCAGCAGCAAAATACTAGCCGCAATATTCAGCCCCTGATATGCCATCGAATCCGGCGCCAACCGCTTAAACGACACCAACCCATAAGCCGCCAATATCAACGCCGCGCCGATCCACCCCAGCCCATCCAAAATGATCGCTTCCATGCTAAATGTCTTCCGGTTTCAGACCGGTCTTTTTCGCTATTCGCGCCATCATCTTCGGGCCTATCACCGCCCATCATGAAATGCGAAAACGTAATCTGGCGATCCTTCGCGTAAGATTTTATGCGAGCCCTTCTGACGTTTTACCCGCCATCCGACCTTTTCGCGATCCGCAAGAACGCGTTTTGCCTTCGCCGAACCCCAGTTGCTCATGCGGCTTGAAAGATGAGGCTCTCTGTTTCCTGAGGAAGGCCTTCGCCGTTTTCGATGCGATCAGCAATTACTCGCAACGCCAGGCTTTTTACATTACTGATCGCCTCTTCACGAGTCTCACCGTAAACGAGCACACCGTCCAGCTCAGCACCTCGGCGATCCACCGTCCGTCGTCTTCTTGTTCTAGCTCTATAGCTAAATTCATAATCCCCGTAACAACTGCTACATTTACCGAAATTTGATGGAAGGCTCAAACACGGGCTAACCTACACTCCCTTCCAACTTCAAGCCCAATAACTTCGTCGCCTCCACCGCATATTCCATCGGCAACTCGCGAAACACTTCCTTACAAAATCCATTAATGATCAGCGACACCGCATCCTCCTGCGATATCCCACGCTGCTGCAGATAAAACAGCTGCTCCTCGCTTATCTTCGAAGTCGTCGCTTCGTGCTCGACCTTCGCGGTGTTGTTCATCACCTCTATATAAGGAAACGTATTTGCCTCCGAATTCCCGCCAATTAACATCGAATCGCACTGCGTATAATTCCTCGCCCCCGTCGCCTTCGGCATTATCTTGACCAGCCCGCGATAACTGTTGTTCGACCGACCCGCCGATATTCCCTTCGAAATTATGGTTGACTTCGTATTCTTCCCAAGGTGGATCATCTTCGTGCCGGTATCCGCGATCTGCGCATTGTTCGTCAACGCCACCGAGTAAAACTCACCTATCGAATTATCGCCCTGCAAAATCACGCTCGGATACTTCCACGTTATCGCCGACCCCGTCTCGACCTGCGTCCACGATATCTTCGAATTCACCCCGCGACACGCTCCCCGCTTCGTCACAAAATTATAAATGCCACCCTTTCCGCTCTCGTCGCCCGCGTACCAATTCTGCACCGTCGAATATTTGATCTCCGCGTCGTCCAGTGCCACCAACTCCACCACCGCAGCGTGCAGCTGGTTCGTGTCAAACTGCGGTGCCGTACACCCCTCGTTATACGCAACGTAGCCGCCTTCTTCCGCCACGATCAGCGTCCGCTCAAACTGCCCCGAATCCTGGGTGTTGATCCTAAAATACGTCGAAAGCTCCATCGGGCACCTTACGCCCTTCGGAATAAAAACGAACGATCCGTCCGAAAATACCGCCGAATTCAAAGCCGCATAATAGTTGTCGCCCACCGGCACCACCGACCCCAAATACTTCTGGATCAGCTCCGGATAATCCGCCACCGCCTCTGTAAACGAGCAAAATATAACCCCCGCTTCTTTCAGCTTCTTCTTGAACGTCGTCGCGACCGAAACCGAATCGAACACCGCATCGACCGCCACATTTGCCAACATTTTCTGTTCAGTTATCGGGATGCCAAGCTTTTCGAACGTCTTGATCAGCTCCGGGTCCACCTCGTCCATGCTCGCCTTTTTCGCCTTCTGCTTCGGGGCCGAATAATATGAGATATTCTGAAAATCGATCGCCGGATACTGAAAGTTCGGCCAATGCTTCGGCTCCTCCATCGTCAGCCACTTTCGATAGGCCTTCAACCGAAAATCCAACATCCACTCCGGCTCATTCTTCTTCGCCGAAATAATGCGCACCGTCTCCTCAGACAACCCCTTCGCGATCGTGTCCGTCTCAATGTCCGTCACAAACCCGTACTTATATTCTCGATTTGTCAGTAATTCTGCTGCTGTTGACATACTCTTAAAACCTTCTCAGACTATTCGCGAAATCCATGGCTAACCAATCGTGGGAATCCGCGTAATCCGTTGCTAACTCCTATCTCAACCATCCGACTACTGTCCCAAACCCCGCGGCTGAGCCCTTTTCACCATCCCCTCTATCTGATGGAACATCGCATCCACCTTTTCTTCGTTATCCACCAACGCGGCCAGCGTTACCTGCCCCAATGCATGTTCCACCAACTCATGCAGTCCCACTATCACCGGCCTGATCCCGCAATCGCCCGTATGCACGCACTTCTCCAACACACCCGTATAACTCTCACAATGCGAACTCAGCACATCCTCGTCCAAAACTTTTATGATCTCGTTCAGCCGTATCTCCGACGCCGGACGCGACAAAAAATAACCGCCCTTTGGCCCCCGCGTCGAATTAACAAACCCCGCCCTATTCAAAAGCCACAAAAGCTTTCCCGCATGCGCAACCGAAATGCCCTCACGCTCCGCGATCTGCGGCAGCGTCAGCGTCTCGCCCGCACCCAAATTCGCAAGCTGCACCAAACACCGCAGCCCATATTCCTCCTGTGCCGATATCTTCATAACTTCAACAAACGGCGTCTATTATCAGGGCCGAAACTCAATATTCTCAAATCCTTACTTTTTCGTCAAGATTGCGAACGAACCACTCCGGCCGCAGGCTCCAGCTCAACTTCGCCGTCGCGCCGGTAGATAATTCGTACTATTCGCGTAATCCGTAGCTAATTCCCAAACTTCTTCCGGATCCGCACGGCTCTCTCCACCACATCCACATTCTCCAACACCTTCAACCGCAGGTCCTTATCGAGCCCCGGATTCCCCGCCAAAAACTTATTCACCACCGCCAAAGCCTCTTCGCTGCGCTGTGTGGTAGTCAAATAAAGCTGGACAGAAAAACTCTCTGTGCTCCTTTTCTTAGATTAGCCTCCGCCGCCACAACAACCCTGATCTCCACCGTTCCCCTCAACACCGGCGACATCTTCTCGAGAGTCAAGTCCAGCTTATATAGCACATCCGAATAACGCTCCGCCCGCCACTTCGCCAACTCCCGCGAAACCCCCGGCACCAACGCCCCCTCCGGCGGCATCTCCACATTCTGAGCCGATACTCCCATTGCAAACAAAAAAGTGACCAAAACTATCCGAATAAACATAACCAATTCGACCACCCGCCAAAACAAAGGCGGCAAACTTCTCAAAGAAGCTGCCGCCCCCAAAATCTACAAATTATTCGTGCCTACTCGCGTCATTCGCAGGCAAAAATAATCCGCGAAAATCCGGGTAATCCGTTGTTACCTACCTAAAGCGAGAAATTAAAATTCACAAACCCCGTTGCCTGCACCGGCTGTCCATCCCTCGAGAACGGCCGAAACTTCCACTTCACTATCGCGTCCCGCGCCGCCGCCTGCAGCAGCGTATTCCCGCTCGCGTTCCGCACCTCCGCAACGTCGCCCTTTTCATCCACCAACACTTCAACCCGTACAACTCCCGCAGCCCTCATCGTACGCGCCGCCGGCGGATAACTCGGCTGAGACTGCCGCGTCGCATAAGGCAACAGCGACCCAATATTCATCGGCCCCGTCTCTACCGGTGCTGCAGGTGCCGCCACTTCCGGCTTCACCTCCTCAGCCTTTGGCTCAGCAGCCGGCGGATTCCCAATGAACCGTACCTGCCGCTCCGCAGGCCTCGGCGCCGGCAATTCTTCAACCACCGGCTCCGTCGCAGCAGCCACCGGCTCAGGCTTTACCGGCTCAGGTTTCGCAGGCCCAACACTCTCCATCCGCAGCCCAGCGGGCGGCTGAACCGGAAGCTTCGCCGCCGCATCAGCAACCAACCCCGTGATCGGCGCTGTCGGGTCACCGACCGCGCTAAAGATCACGCTATGCGAATTCGCCATCTGCTCACGCGTATCCGCTATCGAATCGCGCCACCGCCTCGCGTCATAATCGTCGCGCGCCAGCGAGCTCCGCGCCGCCGTCGCCTCTTCTAAAAGCGGAGCAGCAACGCCCGCCTTTGAAGCGTCCGGGTGAAGCTCATTCGCCTGGCTCACAACCAGCTCAAGCGTCTCCCGCATCTTCTCAAGATCGTTCACCGCCTCAAGCGGAAGGTTACGATCCGACACCGACAGCCCAAAGGCTCGATAGCGCTCCAGCTTGTTGCGGGCGCTCCTCACAACCTGCCCCGCCGCCGCCGCGTAATACATCTCTGCGTTAGCATTGTTCGCCTTATACGCTCGGAAAAGATCGTTCAAAAACTGATGAGCGCGAATGTAATCGCTCTGCTCCAAATAGCTGCTCATCAGCAGCACGTTCACGACCGAATGCACCGACGAGTCCGCAGTTTCCCGCCTCATCGTCTCCAACTCATATGCCGCTGCCGCATAATTCCGCACGGCAATAAAAGCCTTCGCACGCGAGACGCGGTCACGCATCACATCCGCTGATGTCGGCGTTCGGGGTTGTTCTGTCTGTGCGGTGGTTGTGGGTGAAGGTGTGGTCTGCGCCGTTACGGCGTTTATCGATCCTAAACTTATAACTGCAAATATCGAAAAGCAAAAGCTCCTGACTTTTAGCGGCATTTCAGTCCTCCTTAGACTTAGATTTTCCGTAAAGGCCAAGCGAACTACTATTATATGCTCACTTTTTTATGACCCGATTGATTGAATTGTATTGCTAGATCATCGCCGACGAACTCGGAAAATCAAGGTTCGCCGTTTAATTCTTCAAGCTTTCGATGATTCTTACGCGAAACGCGTTTGCGTCTCTTTTTATATCACCTTCATTAAGCGTAAGCAACTTTCGCTCAATCATTACGGGCTTTCCGTTGATGATGACCGCCCGCACATCCGACGCCTTCGTCGCGTAAACAAGGTGCGAGTAGATGTTATACATCGGCGTCTGATGCAGCCCATCCATATCCACGATCGCAATATCCGCCAGCTTGCCAACCTCGAGCGAACCTATCGTCGTTTCCATTTTCAGCGCCCGAGCCCCACGAATCGTCGCCATCTCAAAAACCTGCAGCGCCGTCACGACCGTAGGGTCACCCGTGAACACCTTATGCAGCTTCGCCGCCGTGTCCATCTCTTCCCACATATTCAGGTCATTGTTGGAGGCCGCCCCGTCTGTCCCTAACCCGACAGCAATATCCTTCGCAAGCATCTTCGGCAGCGGAGCCACGCCCGACGCAAGCTTCATATTGCTTTGCGGGCAATGCGCCGCCCCAACGTTCTTAGCCTTCATCAGATCGATCTCGGCATCCGTCAGCACAACCGTATGCGCCGCAAGCACACGGTCATTCAAAAATCCGATCTTATCCAAATACATCATCGGCGAATCACCCTTGCTAGCCTTCAGGTCATTCACCTCTTTCTGCGTCTCCGCCACATGTATCAGCAGCGGAGCCCCAAGCTGATCCGAAAGCTTCCGGGCCTCCTGCAATATCTCCGTCGCCACCGTATACGGTGCATGCGGAGCCAACGCCGGCGTTATCAGCTCATTCCCCTTCCACTTCTTTATGTACCTCTCGGAATAAGCCAGCGCATCCTTCGGCGTTTTGTTATCGGGAACCGGAAAATCAATGATCGTCTCCCCCAGCACCCCCCGCATACCCGCCTTATAAGTCTCCTCCGCGATCGCGTCTTCGAAATAATACATGTCGGCATACGTCGTCGTACCCCCGCGAATCATCTCCGCCACACCCAACCGCGTCCCCGCCCGCACAAACTCCTCCGTTACATTCTTCGCCTCCGCCGGAAAAATAAACTTCGTCAACCACTCGTTCAGGTCCATGTCATCCGCGATCCCGCGAAACAGCACCATTGGAATATGTGTATGCGTGTTGATCAGCCCCGGAATAACCGCCCGCCCCGTCGCGTTCACCGTCTGCCGTGCACGATACCTCCCCGCAACCTCCGCCCGAGTCCCCACCGCCACGATCGTACTCCCTCTAACCGCAACCGCGCCATTCTCAATAACCCGCCGCCGCCCATCCATCGTCACAACCGTCCCACCCAAGATCATCAGATCAACCCGTTCCGCCGACTGAGCACGCACTTCGACCCCCGCGAGCAACAACGCAGCCACAAAAAGGATCGACATCACCTTCGAGAAATTGAATCTGTCCATCTTATCCTGGGTCTCCGATTTCACCTGGGTTTCGCTCTTGAAGTTTCTCAACGTCAAGCAGATCTTGTCGCCGAGCGACCTCAGTCTTATTCCTTATTAGGTCCTCAAGCGATATCACATCAATTTCAATATCTTCCACCTTTACCTTTTTTCGACGAGCGTAAGCCTCGTCAAACTCCAACCCCTTCAGATAATTCAAGATCTCGATCTGAACGGGGGGACTCCCTATCCGCACCAGACTATCTTCCTCGGTCGAAAAAAGCTCGGATGAAAGTGTGGATTCGCCAAAGCCAAATTCAGCTAGCGCACGAGCACAGCGCTCGGCGTTCGCAGGCTCGCGAGATACCATTAGGTCGATATCACTAGTACTTCGAACATACCCATGGACAATGACCGCATATCCGCCAATAAGTAGGTATTTAACCCCGTTCGAGTTTAACAACCTGAAAAACTCTTTGAAGTCGTTCTGTAGCTCTAGCTCCATACGCGATCCTTCTCAAACGCTCAGCCTGCTGAAGCCTTTCTTTAACGGTCGTGTTTCGCCAATACTCGATATCCTCAGAATCGTCCGGCCCCGGCAGGACCTGGATCCTCGTCCTATCTAACGTCAACTCTGGAATATCCTTTCGTTCGTTCACTTCAAATACTCCGCATCGAACGCACGCGGCAGCAACTCGCTCATCCGCACCGTTTCCGTCATGCCTTCCAAATTAGAAAGTATAACCGGAATATCTCCCCCAAACTCCCAGATCACCTGCCGACACGCCCCGCACGGAGCCGTTAGCTTTTCCGAATCTGCCACAACCGCGACACGCGATATCCTCTGCATCCCCTGCGCGACCGCAGCAAATATCGCCGCCCGCTCCGCACACATCGTCAGCCCATAGCTCGCCGACTCCACATTGCATCCAACAACAACACCGCTCTCAGTCTCAACCGCCGCCCCGACCTTAAATCCGGAAAACGGCGCATACGCCCGCTCCCTCACGCCCGTCGCCGCATCTATCAGTTCCTGTTCCGTACGCCCCATCAACGACCTTCTTCATTAAGAAATTACTAATTAGTCAATTAATAATTAAACGCAGAAAACTAAACCAAGATACCTTCCTCAGAATTCAACTTCTCACGAACCAGCCCGCACAAGAAATCTATCGTCATACCCGTATTAGACCCCTCAGGTATGATGACATCCGCGTGCCGCTTAGATGGCTCAACAAACTCAAAATGCATCGGCCCGATCGTCCTTTCGTACTGCTCCAGCGTCCGCTCAAACGTCCGCCCGCGTTCATTGATATCCCGCCGCAGCCTCCTGATCAGCCGCACATCATTCGGCGTATCGACAAAAACCCGCAGGTCCAGCAGATCCAAAACGCGCGGCTCAGCAAATATCAAAATGCCCTCAACTATCACCACGGGCCGCGGTTCTATTACCTCGATCTCATCACTCCGCGTATGCGTTACAAAATCATAAAGCGGCATCTCCACCTTCAGCCCCTGCTTCAACCGCATCAGATGGTTCACCATCATATCGCTGTCGATCGCATCCGGATGATCAAAATTCGCCTGATGCCTCTCATCCAATGGCATGTCCGCCAGGTTCCGGTAATACGAATCCTGCTCCACCAGAACTACCCGATCGCGCCCAACCGCATCAACGATCGACCGCGCGATCGTCGTCTTCCC
>JACDAK010000362.1 GCA_013695495.1 Blastocatellia bacterium
GATCTAGGGAGACCAATCCTAAATCTAGGGAGACCAATCCTAAACCTGGGATTTCCTCCCCGAAGTTGCTGATAGCCGTCAGCTTGTGCGGAGCGCCTTTGCGGCTCTGCCGTTCGATCAGCGGTAAGGTTGTGCCTCACCGGAAGTTCCCCAAACCGTGTGACTCTGCTGCCGCGTTAACTACGGAGGCACAGCCTCGACAGAACCACAAGACGTAGATAGCCACCGCATTTCTCCTGATCGACGGGTATAGCCCGAATCAGATCGGGTCAGAATTACGATCTACGATCTTCAACAATTAGTGTAATATCTTTTATATAGGGCATCGCGACTGTCAGCAGACGACGCGACGCCTGATAACTTTTGGTCCCTTGTTTCGTCCTAATCCTATGAAACTTCTTATATTTTTCGCTTTGATTCTCGTTAGCTGCAATGCGGCCGTTTACGGACAAGATGAGGAGAAGGGTCCGCTGAAGTTGACGATCAAGCTTGATGCAAAAAAGGTGTGTGTCGGAGATTCGCTGAACGTTGCCGTCACGTTGAAGAATATTAGTAAGCACGCGGTTGTTATCGACCCGAAGATGATCGGTAATCGGTCGAGTCTGTCTTGGTCTACAGCAACCTCAACGGGAAGCCGTGGTGGTGCCGTAACGGCCATTGGGCATCAAGGTAGGCACATCAAGCCTGATTTTGTTGTTTTGGAGCCCGGCAAATCATACAGGACAGACACTCAATATACGTTTGATGAGAAAGATATAGTCGCTTCTCCCAACTACAGTCTGGAGATCGGGTACGGCCAGACTTCTGACAGTGTCTTCAATGGCCTGGAAGTATGGCGGGGGTTTGTGTAATCAAACGAGGCTTCCCTGGCTGTCGAATCTTGCCAGCAAAGTTAAGTGCCTAAATTGCTTCGCAGCTATCAGCGATCTCCCGCCGGGGCCGGTAAATCTGCCGCTTGGCGCCTTGTGATATAATCCACGGCACACACTATTGAGGGAGGTTATTTATGGCTATACGTTTAGGAGACGAGGCTCCGGATTTTACGGCGGAGACTACGGAAGGGACGGTCAATTTTCACGAATGGCTGGGTGACAGTTGGGGTGTGTTGTTTTCGCATCCGAAGGATTACACACCGGTTTGCACGACCGAGCTTGGAATGGCGGCAAAGCTTAAACCGGAATTTGATAAGCGTGACGTAAAAGTTATCGGGTTGAGCGTTGATCCGCTCGACGCTCACGAGGGTTGGGCTAAGGACATAGAAGAAACACAAGGATCGGCAGTAAACTTTCCGATGATCGCCGACGCCGACAAAAAGGTCGCGGACCTTTACGACATGATCCATCCGAACGCGAGCGACACGATGACGGTCCGGTCGGTCTATGTGGTGGGCCCGGACAAGACGGTGAAGCTGATGCTAACCTATCCGGCAAGTACGGGACGCAACTTTTTGATGAGCTGTTAAGGGTAATTGACTCTCTGCAGCTTACCGCGAAATACAGTGTTGCCACCCCGGTCAATTGGAAAGACGGCGACGATTGCATTATCGTTCCCTCGGTCACCAATGAACAGGCGAAGGAGAAGTTCCCCGCCGGTTGGAATGAAATTAAACCTTACCTGCGTGTCACGCCCCAGCCGAACAAGGTCAAGGGCGGCGGCCAGGGACAGTCGGCATAGTTGCCGCAACATTTGTAAACTAAGGGCGGCTCGTTTTACAGCCGCCTTTTATTTCGCCAAAATTACCGTATGAAGCTGAAAGCAGAAGTGAATGGCGAGACGGTCGATGTCGAGGTCCGGCGCGAGGGCAGCAAGGTTTGGGCAAGCGTGGACGGACTTGAGTATGAGCTGGACGTTACGGAACCCGAGGACGGCGTTTATTCGATGATCGACCACGGACGTGTGCACGAGGCGTCGGTACAGCCGGCGGCCGGCGGCGGATATGCGGTAACCATGGACGGGGCCGTGACCGATATAAAGATATTTGACCCGCGCAAGCTTAGGGGTGCGGGTGCCGACGCCGCTGCCGCGGACGGTTTGGCCGAGATCAAGACCGCGATGCCCGGAAAGGTTGTCAGAGTGCTGGTAAACGAAGGTGACGCCGTGGAAAAGGGAGAAGGCGTCGTCGTTGTTGAGGCGATGAAGATGCAGAACGAGCTTAAGTCGCCAAAGGCCGGGACGGTTAAGTCGATCAATGCGGGCGAAGGCTCGATCGTTGCGGCCGGCGACGTGCTTGCCGTGATCGATTAACGCGGGTTTGCCGAAAGGCTCAGCATATTTGCGACCAACCGATAGGCACCCGGAACGCCCGCCGGAAGTTGTCGGAACCACGCCATTGAAGAGTAGATATAGTGCCCCGACCCCACGGGAGCATACACCATACATCCTTTGTTCTCCTCCTCACCCGGGTCAAACGTGTCAAGAAGCGGGGTAAACCGCTCGTCAAATTTTGTAAGGCAATAGAGGCTGCGTTCCTGTACCCAGCCATCCCAGTCCGCCTGCACGATCTTGTTGGGCGTGTTGAAGATGGGGTGAGACGGTTCGAGGATGTTGACGGCGGCATTCGGGTCTGTCGTCCTAATGTTCGAGAAACGCTGATTGCCCCGCATGACATTCGAGATCTCCGCCGGAAATGGCGCGAGGCCCGCCTGCGTATAGTCGGACTGCTGATACTGTACGATGAGGGTTCCCCCGGATTCGGCGAAGGCGAGCAGGCGTGCGTTGTTGGCAGCCACATCTTGCCGCACCTGCGTCGCACGTATGCCGAGCATGATCGCATTAAAACGCGAGAGGTCGCCGGTAGCAAGATCGTTCGCACCAAGTAGCGTAACATCGACCCCCATCCGACGGAGGGCTTCCGGCACTCGGTCGCCGCTTCCCATAACATAGCCGACGCTTAACTTGGGTATCGAAAGGTTGAGAACCTCTGCACGGACGGCGGCGTCGGTAAAGATGCGATGCGTTTGAATGTGCGGATAAGCGATCTCCTGCATCGCTTGGTTGAAACGCGTGCTGCCGGAGCTTGCCGCGATGCCGAGGCGATGGGTTCCCGCATTAGCATTGGCGGGCACCGTAACGGTGAACTCTGCCGTCTGTCGCTCGCCGGCTCGCGCAAGGTTAAATTTGGTTGACGCAGGCTGCGAGATCCATCCCGCCGGAAGCTCGAGGCCGACCGTGCCTTCAATGGCAGTCGGCGAATTGCTGCGGAGCGTTGCTTTGATCGGATAGTTGGTCGGCGTGGGCCGGCGGGGAGCTATCAGCAGATCCGACTCGGTTGAAAGCGTAACCGCGGGCACGACATTGACCGCACGGCGGATCTCGCCGCGTATGTCGTCGGCGAACCGATACTGCACGGGGGTTTCCACATCAATCTGGCGGCCGCCGATCTCAAGCGTCGACCTTACGCGAAGTACGTCGGGACCGAACGGCAACCCTGCGGAACTTCCCGCCGTACTCCAGTCGAACTCCGCACCTTGCAGGGGACGTTCAAGCCAGTAAGGCTGGGTTGGCGCAGCATCGGCCGGGGCTTGAGCAGAAAAAAAGGCGGCTGCTGTCGATATCTCGGTGCGCGGGCGGAACCCGGTGGCAGCGGGCGTCGGCGGCTCCTCGACCTGCTTGACCTGCCAGCCGGTTGGCGTCAATAGCTGGGCGCCTAACAGCCGTACGCGCGAGCCTTCCGGCGCAAAAACTCTGGCTGCCACGGCCACGGAGCCGCCGGGGTTGATGATCTCGGCGTCTGCAAGCGCGTCGACCACTACGCTCGCGGCTGCCTGCAAGGCTTCCGCAAAGTCACGGCGTTTGTCCGTCAGCATCCGACGGGTTGCCGCATTCCCCGCTAGGGTTATCGCCGCATCCGCCTGGCCGTAACCGCGTGCGAGCGTGGGAATAAGCTTTTCGGGCGCGAACGGATCATATTCACGCAATGCTGCCTCGGCAGTCTGTTGAAGTTCCGTCAATGCTTTTGCGAGTGCGGGATTGTTGTCGCCGGTTATCGCGGGGATGCCGGTGATCGTCGTATCAATGCCGTCGAAGAATTCGGTGTCGGCGGCGGCTTTCGGCAACCTGCTCTCAACAAGCACGGCCCCCGAACGCTGGGCACCGCGAAGCTCGAGCACGCCCATCTCCTGCGACTTGTGCTGGCTGCGTCCCTCCATGGCGATCTCGAAATAGGTGCGGCCTATCAGCTTGTCAAATTCGCCTGTATTGATGACGGCCCCCTGCGGCGTCTGTCCAAACCCGCCTGAACGATAAAACTTTAGGGGCTGCCAGGGTTCGAGACCTTCTTTCAGCTGTTCCGGGAACTGCGTCGCGTCGCCGGCCGCGGCGAACGCCAACGGCGTGAGAAAGCCCGACATCTGATGCTGGCCGTGGCCGTCAGTGATCTGACCTGAAAACCGTGACACCAAGACCATCGGACGGTGCAGCCTGATCGCCCGGACCATGTCGCCAAGCTGCCGGCGTTCGTCCCACATTCGCCGGGCCTCGTCCAAGTCTTTCGAAAATCCGTAATCAAGTGCACTACCAAAGAACTGGTCGGCACCGTCAAGCCGGCGGGCTTGCAGAAGTTCCTCGGTACGTATCACGCCAAGCGCCTCAGAGAGTTCGTTGCCGATGACGTTCTGCCCGCCATCGCCGCGGGTTACCGAATAATAAGAGGTGCGTGCCTGGACCTTGCGGGCCATGTAAGACATAAGGCCGGAGTCTTCATCATCAGGGTGCGCGGCCGTCAGCATAATGCTCGCGGTCGTCTGCAAACGTTTGAGCTTTTGCCCGAGGCCGGCCGCACCTCGATCATATTGCGGGCGAACCTGCGCAGATATCGGCAAGGTTGGTGCAATAACGACGGCGGTTAAAACAACAAACGCGAATGCTTTCAGAAAGATTTGCTTTATCATTCGTAATTATTCAAGGGTTGCCGCAGGCGGCTGCGAAGTTAGGCTGATAAGATAGCCGGCGGCCACCGTCGCGAGACAACCGACAACATTAAACCAGAGGAACTCAATATTAGTGTAGCGATTGACGAGGGCCACCGAGCCCATTCCGATCATGATCCCGAAGAACGCCCCGCGTCCCGTGGCCCTTCGCACACCTATCGCAAGGACGAAAACACCCAGCAGCGAGCCGTAAAAATAAGATCCAAAGCGGTTAACGACTTCTATCAGCGAGCCAAGATTTGTGGCATAGGTCGCAACAATGCACGCAAAGATGCCCCAACAGAATGTAGCGATGCGCCCGGCACGGACAAACTGCCCCGGACTTGCGTTCGGCCGTGCATACCTTCGGTAAAAGTCAATCGTGGTTGCCGTCGCCAATGCGTTAAGTTCCGACGAGATCGAAGACATTGCCGCAGCGAAGATAGCAGCTATTATCAACCCGATCACACCCATGGGCATGTATGTCACAACAAACGACGGGAAGACATAGTTTACGTCGTTGAATGCACGGTTCCCGGTCGTCTCTTTCACAAGGTCGGTCGCCCTGATGCGTTGTTCGTTGAAGGCTTTGTGGGCTGCCTGGTACTCGGTGCGGGTTGCCGCGTTCTGATCGACGGCGAATGCAACCGCCGCGTCGGCCCGGCGGGCGTGCGCGGCATTGTAATTCTCTGAGAGCTGTCCGTACTCTTGCGTCGCAACAATCTTTTGACCTTCCACAGGGTTGAAGATCATCGGCGGCGTAACGAATTGATAGAACACAAACACCAGGATACCGATCAGCAATATCATGAACTGCATCGGGATCTTGAGGAAGGCACTCATCAACAGCGAGGTGCGTCCCTGATCAACCGACTTGGCCGTCAGGAACCTCTGCACCTGCGACTGATCACAACCGAAGTAAGACAGAAACAGAAAGAGGGCTGCAAAAACTCCGGACCAGATCGTGTATTTTTCCGTGAGATCGAACGAAGTGTCGAGGGTCTCGAGCTTGCCAAGGGCCCCGGCGAGATAGAGTCCGTCGGTGATTGATATTTGTTCCGGGAACTGCGAAACGATCACCAGAACGCATACAAAAAGCCCAAAGAAGATGAGCACCATCTGCTTGACGTCCGTCCAGGTTACCGCCTGAACGCCGCCGATCATGGTATAGAACGTCGTAGACATACCGATGACCAATATGGTTACGAGCTCGCTCCATCCCAATAGCACCGAGAGAACAACCGACGGCGCGGCGATGACAACGCCAACGCCGAGGCCCCGCGACATAAGAAAGCAGAAGCTCGTAAGGCTGCGGGTCTTTGCATCGAACCGCTTTTCAAGGTACTCGTACGCCGTGAAGACGCGGGCACGTGAAAAGAAAGGGACCACGGTAACACACAAGATGATCATCGCGATCGGCAGACCGTAATAGAACTGCAGAAAGCGCATCCCGTCCGTGTAGGCCTGTCCCGTCGTGCCGACCAGGGTTATCGCAGACATCTGCGTGGCCATCACCGATAGGCCGACGGCCCACCAAGGCAGGCTGCGGTTCGCAAGGAAAAAACCTTCGGCGTCGCCGGTGTTTTTGGAGAGGCGAATGCCATCCCAGATGACGTAAGCGAGGTAAGTGACGACGATTGCCCAGTCAAGTTGTCTCATCTAAGATGCGTCGGAGAAGTACCGGGAAAACGCCCAAAGGGCCGCGATGATGAATACGGTGAACACCAGCACCGCCGCATAGACCTTTAACCAACGGCGGTCGGCAATGTCGATGATGGTGGTTGGACGCTCGCCTTCTTCCATAAACCTAGCTCCTGTGAAACCCACGCTCGATGTCTTTCATCGTTAACCGAAGCAAGACAGGCCGGCCGTGGGGGCACGTCGTGGGTGAAGATGTTATGACAAGCCGGTCGATAAGCCATTGCATCTTTTCGGGGGTTAATTTCATGTTGATCTTGATCGCCGCCTTGCACGCAAGGCTTGCCGCGATGTCATCGCGAAGTGCCGATTTGGCCCCCTTACGGCTGGAAATCTCGACAGCATCTAATATCTCCCCAAAAAGGTTTCGCGCTTCGGATGCCGGAAGGTCGTTGGGCACAGACTTGATCGCCACGGTCCGGCCCGAAAGCCGCATTATAGAGAACCCGAGCGACGCAAGCTCGTTTTCGACCAGGCTGAACGCCTCGGCTTGTGCCGGGGACAGATCAAGGGTTTCCGGCAGCAGAAGATTTTGCGATTCGATGGGCCGATCGACCTCACGCGACCGGAACTTATCGAAAAGGATGCGTTCGTGGGCTACGTGCTGATCGATCAAGAGCAGGCCTTCGTCATCGACAGCAATGATAAAGCTCTCGTGAAGTTGTGCGATCGGCCTCACGGTCCCCGCCGATATGCTAGTAACTTCGGGGGTCGAAACAACTTTCACGGCAGAGTTCACCGGCGGCAGTATAAGGAGGCCCGGAGATGCCGCGGCGGGAGGCGGCACTGCGGGCATGCGTGGTGGTTCCACTGCGTCGTCGGCACGCTGTTCGGCAATGTTCTCAAAATCCGACGCGATCGAATCATCGGTTATCTCAGTAACGGGAAAAAGTGATACCGGCACGCTCGGGATCTCGGTCATGTTCGCGTCGCCGTGGCCGTTGCTCGGCGATTCTCGTTCAAGCAC
>JACDAK010000159.1 GCA_013695495.1 Blastocatellia bacterium
GGGTTAGAACGCATGAAAGCGGAAACGTCTTGGGCGGCGGTGACGATGTCAGTGACGTCGTTGCGGTTTTCGCGGCGTGCATCGAGATTTTGTTCGAAAGCGCGGATGGCTTGTTTGAGATTAGCAATGCTGCTGCCGGCTTCCTGCACCGCATTTCGCGAAGCCGACATGCTTCGCAATCGGAACATCAGGGTCGCGTCGAAATCATCGACGGCGGCATTGAGGGTTCGGACATTGTCGCGAACCTCCCGCGGATTTGGGCGTTGAGCCTCGGCCACGGCGGCAAAGCTGAAAATAAACATGCCGATCAGCGAAAGCACCGGCGCCCTTGATATTAAACGTCTCATAAAGATCTCCAGATAATAACGCGTTCAGACAGACTTTCGTCAGTAACTAAGAAGCATTTATCATACCAAACGTTGGATTGCCGATCGGCCGGACCGATCTGCCGAGTGCTATGTTAAAATTTTGTTCTGCATTGAAGAAAGTCCGGAACATAATTTTATGGCTCAGAACATCTATAAGGCACATTTGAAGTATGCGGGCGACGAGTTTTTTATCGGCACCTCGCCCAGCGGACACGCTGTAGCTATTGACACGAAAGGAGATAGGAAGCAGGCGCCGACGCCGGTGGAGATGCTGCTGATATCCGTGGCGGCGTGTTCGGCGGCGGACGTCATCTCAATACTGCTGAAGAAGCGGCAGGACGTGGTGTCGTACGATGTGGAGGTTACGGGCGAGCGGGTCGATGAATATCCGAGGAAGTTCGAAAAGTTTCACGTTCACCATATCGTGCAGGGCCGAAGCGTTTCGGAGAAGGCGCTGGCGGACGCGATCAAATTGTCGGATGAGAAATATTGCTCCGTAGCCGCCACGGTGAGGCCGACGGCTGAGATAACGACGAGTTTTGAGATCATTGAGGTGGCCGGGGATTAACAGCATGAGAAGAATTTTTGTATTCGCATTCATATCAGCTTTTGCGGTTGCGGCAGCGGTTGCGCAGGTTCCGTTGTCGGAGAATGTACGCATTTTGATGGCGGAGGATGGGCGTCGGTATGACGGGGTGCTGGCAGGTTTGATGAAGCACCCGAGCGCTGATGTGCGGCGGCGGGCGGCGTTGGCGGCAGGGCGGATCGGCGATGCGTCGGCGGTGCCGGCGCTGGCGGGATTGCTGAGTTCGGACCGGTCGTCGGATGTGAGGGCCATGGCGGCATTTGCTATCGGCGAAGTTGAATCGCCCGCAGGTGCGGAAGCGATCGTGAAGGCCTTGGCGGATAACTCGCTGGCTGCGGCAGTGCGGGCGCGGGCGGTCGAGGCTGCGGGGAAAATCGCAGCGGCAAATGCGAAGGATGTGAGCGCGGCGAAATTGGGTCAGGCGATATTGGACACGCTCGAGGCTGAGCATCGCAAGGCCGGCAAGCAGGATGTGCTGACGGTGAGGCTTGGGTTGACGGCGGTGTTGCGGGCTCGGCCGACGGAAGGTGAGTTTATTACGGCTAGATTTTTGACCAATCTGGACGCGGGCGTGCGGGGAGATGCGGGGAATACGCTGGCGAGGCTGCGGGCGAAGAACGCGAATGTCGCGCTGCGGGCGATGTTGATGACGGACGACGATCCGATAGCGCGGGCGAATGCGGCGCGCGCGTTGGGCGCGGCGGAGGACGCGGGTGCGTTGCAGATGCTGATCGATGCGGCGACGGAGGACGAGGACGCGCGGGTGCGTGTTTCGGCGATACGGTCGTTGGGCGCGCTCAAGGCCCGGGCTTCCGCGAAACCGCTGACAGCTCACGGCGAAAAGCTGATGACGTCATACGAAAAGGCCGCGAAATCGAACTTCATTCCTGCTGAACACAGCGAATTAGTAGAGGTAGCGGTAACACTCGGACAGATCATACCCGGAAGCTTTGATGAGGACGCGCTCAAGCTGCTGCGGCGATTTTTTGACATCGATAAAGGTGTGACGCCGGAGCCTTATATCGCGCGGGTGCGGATCGCTCCCGGCAAACGAGGTGGCGGAGATTCGCCGGAGTTGGCCACGTGGAAACAATACCGGACGCTCGCACAGATCGTCGGCGAGTTTGCGGTGATCGAACCGGCCAATGACGATGGTAAGGAGCTTAAAGCTCAGGCACCCGGCGAGCTGCGGCCGCTCGCTAAGGCATTTGCCGAAGCCGACCCGAAGAAAGAAGCGGCTACAATTCTTGCGGCACCGGATGTGTTGCGAGCATATGCTCGGTTTAAGACTGATGATCTTGGCGAAGTATTGCGTACTGCCCTGAAGAATAACGACGTGTTTATCCGCGCGGTCGCCGCCGAGCTGATCGGTGACATGCCCCCGAATGATGACAACATTGCGGCGCTGAATTCGGCATTGAGCTACGCGCGTTTTAATGACACCCAGCATAATGACGCGCTGCTTGCAACGATAAGTGCTCTCTTCAAACTTGATAAGCGGAAGGCATTGCCGATGCTTACTTTTGTTGCGGGCTATCGCGATCAGCTCGTGCGTCAGCGGGTTCGCGATCATTTAAAGGACACAGATTTCCGAAGCGAGTTTAAGGACGACAAAATGGCTCAGGAATTTCTCGCCGCTGCCGACGCTCATGATTATTCGCGGCTTACGGTATTCCGGGGCGAAGGATCAAAAAAGGGCCAAGTGCTGAACACGGAGGCCGACTATCGGCGTGCGGCGTCGCGGAAGAACGGGAGGGTGAGGGCTGTTTTGGCGACTGAGAAGGGTACGTTTGCGATCGACCTTTTGCCGGATGATGCTCCGCTGACGGTGGATAATTTTATCAAGCTGGCGAACGCCAACTATTTTAACGGACTTGAGGTTCATCGCGTGGTCCCGAATTTTGTTATGCAGGACGGGGACCCGATCGGCAACGGCAGCGGTGGGCCGGGGTGGACGATCAGGTGCGAGATCAATATGGTGCCTTATGGACGCGGAGTTTTGGGCATGGCCCTTAGCGGAAAGGACACCGGTGGTTCGCAGTGGTTTATCACCCATTCGCCGCAGCCGCACCTGGACGGTGGCTACACGGTCTTCGGCAAAGTGAACGAAACGGATATGAAAGTCGTAGATAGTATTGTGCGGGGGGATAAGATCTTGACGGTGAGGATTGTGGAAGGGCGTGCTCAGTAGTGAACGATGGCGGAGAATTTATCATCCCTGCAGCCGAATGAGTTTGCTGAACTGGCGAGCGAGCTCGACCAGCACACAGGTAAGCCCTCGCGGCCGTCACAGAGCTAGGGTTTTCGAGTCTGTGCTGGGAGTGATCGTTAGGCAAGGCGAGGACTTCCGCGAATGACGACATGTTTCGTAATGAGGACTAGAAAATGAAGAATAACAACGGAATTGAATTACTAGACACCGTTGCGCTGGCGGATGATATTCCAGAACGAAGTCTCAGGCGGGGTGAGGTCGGTACGGTAGTTGAGCTGTTGGCGGCGGATGGTTTTGAGGTTGAATTTAGTGATGATCATGGTGAGACATACGCGGAGTTTGCTCTACGTAAAGACCAGTTGATCGTGGTGCACAATAAGGGGCGCGGTCTGAGAATCGCGGCGTAGTGCTTCTAAAAATGGAAGAGATAAACCCACGGACACGACTGGAGGTGCCTAAGGAGCAGCGGCGGGAGATCGAGATCGAGGAGGGTCTTGATAATCTGGCGCATTATTTGGACGGGTTGTTTCGCATTCCGGGGACGTCTTGGCGGTTTGGGTTGGACGGGCTGATCGGGTTGGTGCCGAATGTGGGCGACACTATAACCTCGTTCGCTTCGTTTTATATTTTGCTGGCGGGTGTGCGGTATGGGGTACCGAAGATAACGCTGCTGCGGATGGCGTTTAATATCGCGATCGATTATGTGGTGGGGGCGATACCGTTTTTGGGTGATGCGTTCGACTTTTTTTGGAAATCGAACAAGAAGAACATGGCTCTGATCCGTGAACGGGCGACGGGGGAGGATAAGGGGACTACCATCGATTATGTGTTTGTTTTTGCGATAATCGGGTTGCTGGTGCTGCTCCTGCTGGGGTCTATCTTCGTGAGTATTTATATAATCGGGTCGATTTTTTGGGAGCTGTTTACGGGGAATGTTTAGAGGGAGTAGGCAGTAGAAAGATGGTTTCCGCAAAGACGCTAAGACGCAGAGACTTGAGTGCGTCGCCGGAAGCGGGTTAGGTGGGCAAGACGCGGGCGGAGGATTTCATTTCGCGATTCGGACAGATTGGCACGAAGACCGAACGCGAAGATAAAAATAAGAATTGAAGGTGATGGCAGCCGGGGATCGGCTGCCATCATTTTTTGTGTCCGATCAAGTCTGGGCTTGGGCGGCTTGGACGGGGAACATTTTGTCTAGGGCGGTTTGGAGGACGTTTAGGCCGAATTCGCCGGCGGCGCGGGTTTTTAATTTGCCTTCGGCGTCGAAGAGGAAATAGACGGGCACCCAGCCTTGTTCGTTTTGGAATGCGTCTTTTACCTTGTGAAGGCTATCGACGGCGCAGACGTCGTCGATGTTGTTCTCCATGATCGCCCGATTGACCGTCTCGAGGTCGGTGTCGGCCTCGTAACGCGGCATATGGACGGCGACGGTCTGGAGGCCGAGCGGGGCGTATTTTTTCTTCATCTCAGCAAGCTGCGGCATTTTGTCTTTGCAAATGCCGCACGAGACGGCCCAGAAATAGACAAGCGTGGGCTTGCCGCTCGTGTTTTCTAGAGTGTCTAAGAGCGAGCCATTGAACCATGTGGTCGCGCCGTCGAGCGCAGGCATTGGGTCGTTAATTCTTAAGGGCATAACAAATCTCCATTTTGGATTTTAGATTTGGATTTTGGATTGAGACGGGCACCTTGACCGTCCGATACTCCAAAATCCAAAATCCGCGATCTAAAATTAAACCGTGAGGTTGTCCTGGCCGGGTTTCCAGTCAGCTGCGCAGAGGCCGCCGGTTTGAAGGCCTTGAAGCACGCGAAGTGTTTCGTCGACCGAGCGTCCGATGTTGAGGTCATGCACGACCGAGTACTGAAGTACGCCTTCGGGATTGATGATGAACAGGCCGCGGAGGGCGATGTTCGCATCTTCCACAAGGATGTTGTACTTGGCTGCGAGCCGTCCGCCTACGTCAGAAGCGAGCGGGTATTTGAGGTCAGCGATGCCGTTCTGGTCGCGCGGCGTCTTGACCCATGCACGGTGCGAATGGACCGAGTCGGTCGAAATGCCGATGACCTCGGCTCCGATTCCCTCGAGCTCGTCGAGCCGGTCAGAGAAATGAAGCAGCTCGGTCGGGCATACGAAGGTGAAATCGAGCGGGTAGAACAAGAGGATGAGCCACTTACCCTTATAGTCGGAAAGCTTGACGTTCTCAGCCAACGTTTCCATGTTCTTTGTTGACGGAAGGTCGAATTCCGGTGCCGGTTGTCCGACCTTTGCCAGTTGGACGTTAAGTTCTTTTGCAGTTCCTGTTGCTGTTGACATGATTATTACGTATCTCCTAGTTTTTTAATTTATTTACACACTCCGGGCACTGGCCGCGAAGCGTAAATTCTAATGATTGCGGTTTGAACTTTGATAATTTTGCGGCACGTTTTACGAGCTCCGGCGGATGCGGGAGGTCGATGTCGACCAGCTTTCCGCAATCGTTGCAGATGGCGTGGTCGTGCCGATGTGTCATTCGGTCAAAGCGGCTTGCGCCGTTACCAAATTGGATCTCGGCGATCTGGTTGATCTCCTTTAGATAGCGGAGGCTGTTGTAAACCGTGGCAAAACTGATGCTCGGCAGAAGAGCCCTTGAACGTTCGAAAACTTCGTTCGCCGTCAGGTGTTCGTGTGCGTCACGGATAACCCCTAGCACCACCCCGCGTTGCTTCGTCAAACGTAGTTCTTGAATATTTGTAACTTCCACAATATTAAACGCGATGCACAAAAGCACATCCCGAATTAGATTTAGAATAATTCTATTATAGAGGGTTGTCAAGCGGGGGTAGGACTCGTTCGGATCGAGCGGCATCTTTAGCTCATGCTAAAGAGATCCTAACGGCGGTTCCGCGGGCGTCTGCCCCTTTCGGCGCCAGCAAAGGCGATTAGAAGAGCGAAAAGAATCAGACCAGTTGATCGCATGGCTTAGTCTACGCCTCGAAGGGGACCTCGGCGTTTTGTAGGGCGCCGAGTTCGTTTCGAGCGACGCGTTCGAGAAGTTCGGGGTCATCGAACATTTTGACGAGGCCGTTGACGGTGGCCCAGCGGGGATCGTCGGAAATGGTGACGGCGAGGTTGATGTGGGAACGCATGTATTGATCGAGCCCGTCGAGCAGCGCTCCGCCGCCGGTCAAGATAACGCCTCGGTCATAGATGTCGGCGGCGACCTCAGGGCGGAGCTCGGTCAAGGTGTCCTTCACGGTTTCGGCGATGCGTCGGACGATGGCTTCGACGATGGGGTAGAGCTCGCCGGTGGTAACCTCGACGGCAGACGGGCTGCCGGATTGAACGTCACGGCCGCGAACTTCTGTAGCTCGCGAGATGTCATCGGGAAGAAACGCTGTGACGAACGAGGTCTTCAGGTGTTCTGTCGTCTCTTCGCCGACCTGCAGGCCACGGTGGCGGCGCAGGTGTGTAGCAAGAACTTCGTTGATCTGATTACTTCCGAAACGTTCGGATGTTGAATGGACGATCGAGCCCTTCGCGATCACGGCTACATTGGTTGTTCCGGCGCCGATGTCTACGATGGCGGAGGCTCGTTTGTCTGTGGGCAGGACGCCTGCGCCGAAAGCGGCTGCGAGGCCCTCTTCCATCATAAATACTTTACCGATGCCGGCATCGTCGGCGGCATTGAGCAAAGCTCGCTGTTCGACGTGGGTAACGTCGGAGACCATGCTCATTACGGCGTGGATCGAGATATTGGAGCCGCCGGTTTTCGCCACCTTGACGAAGTGGGCTAACATCTTTTTGGTGCGTTCAAAATCGCCGACAACGCCGCCTCTCATCGGAGCGAGAACGTTGATGTCACGGCCTTCGCGGCCTGTCATATCGGCAGCTTCCTGGCCAAAAGCGACGATCTCTTCGGTCAGTTCGTTGATGGCGACGAGCGAGGGCTCATCGAGCACGACGCCGCGCCCTTTCACAGCGATGATAGTGCTGGCTGTTCCGAGGTCGACCGCCATCGAATCGGTCACCAGCTTTTTTAACGAAGAGATCTTTAACATAAAAATCCGGTGACTAAATTATATTCGTAATATGAGTGCAATGCCAAGAAAAATCGGTGTCGGGCGTGGTGTTTAGCCCCAGCGGACCTCGAGAACTTTGACGGGTTCGACGCGATTTTTTACCGAGAGGGCTTCTAAAACGTTGACGGGAATGAGGTTGCCGCTCGCTTGGGCGGTTGCTTCGGTCATCAGGATCTGGCCGCCCTTCGCGTTTGATTCGAGCCGGGATGCAAGATTAACGGTATCGCCGATCGCCGTGTACTCCGAGCGTCGATCAGATCCGATATAACCGACGGTTGCTTCGCCGGTGTGAAGGCCGATGCCCATTGCGACGGCGCCGTAGCCTTCGGCGCGGAGTTCGACGTTGAGCGATTCGAGCCGCTTCTGCATTGTGACGGCAGCTTTTACTGCGTTGAGGGCGTCTTCTTCGGACGCGGTGGGGGCGCCGAAGAGTGCCATAAGGCCATCGCCGATATATTTATCAAGCGTTCCGCCATGCTCGAATATTATGTCGGTCATGGCGGTAAAATATTTATTGAGCAGACCGACGACCTTCTCGGGATTTTCTTTCTCAGAAAGCGATGTAAAGCCGCGAATGTCGGCGAAAAGGACGGTAATCGTCTGGTTAACGCCGCCGAGCCGGAAAGATTCGGGATTCATTAAGAGCTGTTTTACGACGTATTCCGGCATAAAGCGGCTGTAGTTTGCACGGGCGACCTCTTCGCGGGCTAGGCGTTTGTGGGCCTTGATCGTCTCGACGGTGACGGCCGTTTGGGCCGCGACGGCACTGATAAGCTCTAGGTGATCAGGCGTGAATGCGGCAAAAGGATCGAGTCGGTCGGCGTAGAGTACGCCGTGGACGTTCGATTCGGTGATCAGCGGGGCGCATATCGTGGAGCGAACACCTTGGGCGACGATAGATTCCGCACCTTGGAACTGTGCATCGGTCGTCGCATCCTGCGAAAGCAGAGCGACACGGTCGCGCATCACTTTCTGAGTGATCGTGCGGCTGATGGTCATGTTCTCGGTGAGAGATTCGACTTGTTCGTTGCGCGTTTTTACGCCGACCGGGTTCAGGCTGTAATCGAGAATGCGGCCGTCGAGCGTTTCGTCGGCGAGGAGTGCGACGACCCGATCGGCGGGCGTGCCGCGGAAGATGAGGTCCGTCGCTTTTTCGAAGATCTCTTTCAGGTCGAAGACGGTGCCTAGCGATTTGCTCATTTCATAGAGCAGCTCGAGGATCTTTGCCTTTCGGCGGAGGTCTTTGATCTCTTCGGGGGTGGCGAATGAGGCTTCGAGCGAAAGATGAGACTGACGGCCGATGATCTCGTTAGCGGAGATCTGCAGCTGCGTTTGCCCGAGGGGCTTGTCGTCGTAGGCGACGCCCGCGGGCGGGTCGATCATCGTAGGCGCGTTATCGATGCCTACGGCGGGAACGCTTGGCGTGCGATGGATCGCTTCATTATATGCGGGAATTTCGACCGGCTTACCGTAAAACTCGAGTTTTGATTCGCCGATGACGATGACGTCGCCGGAGACGAGATCTTTTTCGAGCATCGGGGAGCCATTGACGAAAACGTGGTTGACGCTGCGGACGACGGTTCCGTTCTCTATATGTCCGTCGATTATCTTAAAGCCGACGGCATCGCCTTCGATATGAGCGTGTTTGCGCGAGACGCGACGGTCGTTGAGCACGATGTCGTTCTCTTTGGCCCTGCCGATGTAAAAACGGCGCCCGGGCGTGAGATCGAACTCCCAAACTCGCCCGTTTGGTTCAGTGATGGTAAGGTTTGCGCTCACGTACGATAATTGTAGAGCGTAAATGGTAAATGGTAAATTGAGGACAGACATTAAAGGCAAAAACCTTTTCTTTTCAATGATATATCTAGACAATAATGCGACGACGAAACCTGCGGCCGTAGTGGTCGAAGCGATGCTGCCGTATCTGAGCGAAAGCTTTGGGAACCCGTCGTCATCGCATACGAAAGGGTTTCAGGTGCGGGAAGCTATCAGTGGTGCGCGTGAGAGCGTGGCCCGTCTGCTGGGTGCGGCGTCGGACGAGATCGTGTTCACTTCGGGCGGGACGGAGAGCGACAATTGGGCGATCTTGGGCGCGTTGGCGGCTGAGCCGGATAAGGACCACATTGTGACGACGACGGTGGAGCACGAGGCGGTGCGGAAGCTTTGCGACCGGTTGGAGATGAAGGGAAAGAGGGTGACACGGGTGGAGGTGGACGAGGGCGGCGCTCTGGATGTGGACGCGTTGCTGGCGGCGGTTGATGAGCGGACGTGTGTTGTTTCGGTGATGATGGCGAACAACGAGACGGGGGTGTTGTTCCCCGTGGCGGAGATCGCGGAGGCGGTGAAGAGTAGGTCGGACGCGTTGTTTCATGTGGATGGGGTGAATGCGGCGGGCAAGGTGCCGATCGACCTTGCGAGGACAGCCATAGATCTGTTTTCGATCTCGGCGCACAAGTTTCATGGGCCGAAGGGAGTTGGTGCACTTTATATAAGGCGAGGCGCGCGGATCGAGCCCCTATCGGTCGGCGGCGGGCAGGAAGGCGGCCGGCGGGCAGGAACCGAGGCGGTGCACCAGATCATTGGGTTGGGTGCGTCGGCTGAGTTGGCGGCGGATCTTGAGCCGATGGAAAAGGTGCGGCGGCTTCGGCGGAAGCTTGAAGAGGGGTTGCTTACGGCGGTTCCGGACACTTTTTTGAACGGGCAGGAGGATGAGACGCAGCGACTGCCGAATACGGCGAATATTTCGTTTGCGGAGACGAATGGTGAATCGATATTGGCACGGCTGGATGCCGAGGGGATATGCGTCGCGACGGGGTCTGCTTGTAATTCGGATACGTTCACCGCGTCGCCGGTGCTGCAGGCAATGAACATTCCGTATTCGAGGGCGATGGGGTCGATCAGGTTTTCGTTAGGGCGAGAAAATACGGAGGCGGAGGTCGATGAGGCGCTGCGGGTTGTGCCGCGGGTCGTGGCTGAAATTCGGTCGATGAGCGGCTGATCAGGCTGCTTTTTGAATGCTGTAACGGGCGAGTTTTAGATAAAGGCCGCGGCGGGTCAGGCCGAGTTCCTGTGAGACGCGAGAGATATTCCAGTTGTTGCGCGCCAGGGCGTCTTTGATCATTTGCGTTTCAAGTTCTGCCACGGCCTCTTCGAGCGTTCCGCCTGTCGGGATCCCGGCAAAGCTTGAGAGCGGGCTGTCGAAAGACGCGATGGTCCGGACGTTGCTGTCGGGCGAAAAGGGCGTAAGCGGACGTGCCGCGCGTTTGAGTTCGGGCGAAAGATGCTCGGGTGTAACCACCTCGCCATCGACGGCCCGGGCGATGATCCGCTGGATCTCGTTGCAAAGCTGGCGAACGTTCCCTTCCCAATTGCAAACCATTAGCAGATCGACCGTTTGCGGGGTGAATACGATGTCGTGCTTGCCGAAACGCGACGAGTAGTGGTTGATGTAATAATTAACGATCGGCGGAATCTCGGAACGGCGTTCGCGGAGCGGCGGCACGCGGAGGCGGATGACGTTGAGCCGGTAAAAAAGATCTTCGCGGAAGCTGCCGTCAGCGACTTTTTCTTCGAGCGGCATGTTAGTCGCCGCGATGACGCGGACGTCGACCTTGATGGGTCGTTTTTCGCCGATCGGCTGCACCTCGCCTTCCTGCAGGAAGCGGAGGAGTTTTGGCTGAACGTCGATGGGCAAGTCGCCGACCTCGTCGAGGAATAGCGTGCCGCCGTCGGCCGCGCGGATCATACCGGGGGAGTCGGTGACCGCACCTGTGAACGCGCCTTTTCGATAGCCGAATAGGTGGCCCTCGGCTAATTCTTTCGGAATGGCGGTGCAGTTGAACGGGACGAAGATCTTGTCCTTTCGGTTAGAGATTGCGTGGATCGCCCGCGAAACGAGTTCCTTACCGGTGCCGGATTCGCCGGTGACGAGAACGGTCACATCGGACGAGCGGATCTTGTACACTTCTTCGACCAGCGCGGTCATTGCCGGCGACGAGTGGATGAAGCCGGGCATGAGGCTGCTGGATGTGTAGGGGCTCGTTTCGCGCTCGACCGGGGTAGAGCCGCCGCGCTCGCGAAGGCCGGTGACGTCCATGCCGAGTTCGACCACTCGAAGAAGCGGGGCGAGCGAGCTGTCGTCGTTTAGCAGGGCGCCGGACTGCGGCGAGATGAACAGGATCGCAGGCTTTGCACTAGAGGTTTTTAGAGGGAAAACTGCGGTGTTCTTGATTCTTGCAAACGCCTTTTCATCCTTATTATGTTGAGCTTCAGAATATTTCTGGAGCAGCGCGCCGCTTTCGCTCGCGGAATAGCCATGCGTGATAAAGGCCGTTAGCTCATTGTTCTCGTCGGGCTGGGCGATGATGATCTTTTTCGCCTGTGATTCCTGTTGGAGGACTGCGACGAGTTCGCGGAAGAGGAGTTCGCGCGACGCGGTCGCTTCCGCGAGGCGAACAGTGAGAAGCTGAGAGACGACGGAGTTTGCACGGCCGACGGTAGCTTTGGAGGGTTCGGAGCCGGGAGCCTGGAGCTTATCGAGAAGGTCACCTGCCTGATCGGCAAGGTTCTGAACACCGAGCCGGTTGAAAATGTCGGCTGCGGTCGTGAGGTTGCGGCGTGCACGCGTTGCCTGTGCCGGCGGAAGATTTTCACCGAGCAGAAGATTGGCAACTGCGGTGTGATAAATGTCTTCGGCGGATTCGAATATCGTCAGACTGCGGTTAAAGTGATGGACGGCGAGTTCGCTGTCGCCGCTTTTCAAGGCAGCGAGGCCGCGGATACGCTGGATGTTGCCCAGGACAAAGAAGTCGGAGCTCGGGTCGTTATCGTCAATGACCTGAAGATAATTTTCGCATTCGGAAGCGCCGTTTTCGTGAAGGTAAGCTTCGGCGAGGACGAGACCGGCCATGTTGGCGTAATGCTTGTCGCCGATGCGGCCGGAAAGCTCGATGGACTCGCGGGCGACCTCGGCCGCTTTTTTGAATTCGCCTTGGGCGAGGAAGCAGCGGGCGAGGTTGCGCATCGCCTGGGCTTCGTACCATTCGCGTTTGCGTTCGCGGGCGAGATTCACGGCTTGATCGATAAAGCTGTGAGCTTCGGTGAGGTCGCCGCGGAGGATCTTGAGTTCGCCGAGGCTGTCGAGAATGCCGGCAATGTGAACGTGATTTGTTTGGATGGCGAGGTCGAGCGCCCGCTTGATCATCTCTTCGGCGCGGTTCCAGTCGCCGATCAGCATCAGGTTGATGCCGAGGTTATTATAGGCGATGACGGAAGTAAGCAGGTGTTCGGTCTGCTCAAAGAAGCTGATAGATTTTTCCAGACAGGCGACGCCGTCTTGCGGGCGGCGAAGGAACCAATAGGCGCCGGACATATCGCTGTAAAGCTTGCCGAGCATAAAGGGGGCGGAACGTTCGCCGATGATCTGGATGCCGAGTTCGAAGTATTCGACTGACTTTTCGCTGTTGCCTTCCTGATGATAGCTGAGCGCTATTTCGCGGTAGGCTTCGGCCATCCCGAGCCAGTCGCCGATCTCGCGGAGGTGGAGCAGAGAGCGTTCGGCGTGGTCGCGGCAGATCGGGCATTCGTTAAGCTTGCGATAGACGCGGGCGAGGCCGACGTCGATGCTGCCTAGAAGGTGGTTGAGCTCGTTAGCTTTTGCTTTTTCGAGCGTTTCTTTGAGCAGGGTGACGGCTTTTGGGTGGTCTCCGAGGTTGTTGTATGAGATGGCGAGCTGGGTCATCAGCCGCACCTGGGTCTCGATCTTTAGGCGGGAGAGAACCTCTTCGTCTTCGTAATGCTTTATTGCCTCGAGCGATTCTCTATAACGGCCGACCGTTTCGTAGGTGAAGGCGAGCAGGCGTTTGAGGTTCGCCATGTCGTCGGGCGTATGGCTGTAAACCTCAATCGATTCGGTGAGCACGCGTTCGGCTTCGCTGGATTTGCCTTCGCGGAGTTTTTGGCCGATGCCGGAGAAGATGCCGTCGAGCTTTTCGAAATCGATGCGGCGCAGGTGGCCGCGCTTCGGAACGCTGCTGCGTGCGGTTCCAGAAGCCGGCTTGGCCCGTGAGGAGCCCTTTGCCAAAAGGAATTTCTTTTTCATCGACGGTGTTGGCGGCAACAAACGATCAATTGTGTTCGGATTTCAGAAAATGAATACTAAGTAAACAGTGCACAGGAAAATTAGCAGAAAATGCGGCGGGCGTCCAGCGCTTTTTTCATCGTGCGAAGGTGTTAAAGCACGGCGGGGGTTATGTTAAGCTGAAATATTCGTGATCGATGACGATATATGCCTGAGTTTCCTGATGATGC
>JACDAK010000045.1 GCA_013695495.1 Blastocatellia bacterium
CCCCACTCACTCGCCGTCCTTGCAACCCAATCGCTGAGTTCTTCGCCCTCAAGATGCAAAAATTCGACCGCCGCCGTCTTGCTCTTCAATAGCTTTGAAAGTTTCCGATTTCCGTTGAGCTCATCCGCGATGAACAGCAGCACAGTCTGCGGCGACGGATCATCCAGGTATGCCGCCAGATCGTTCTCAAATTCTTCCTTTAGCGTATCCTTCTGTGCCGTAGCTGCCACACGCACATCCGTCATCCTTATGACTCGCCGCGCTGCCATCATCGGCAGCTGATCCGCCGCCGCCAACGCCGCTTTCAAACTTGTCGGCTCATTCAGCGAAAACACATCCTCATTGAAATCACGCAGGTCGCCCTCGCCGAACGCCATATCAACCAGTGCCTTCGCCGCGATATCGCGCTGAAATGCCTCGCTGCCGTAAAGTGTGTAAACCGGCTCAAAGCTCCGGTTCTTCAAATGCTCGCGCAATTTCTGTTTCGACAATACCGGCATCTACTTCCGCTCTTCCCGCACCCCGAGTCCGTTCACAAAAGCCGAAACCGCGGCCTCGGCAAACGCCCGTGCTATCCGCTCCACAGCGGGGTCTTCTTCATTAAAGAACGATCGCGGATCCTCCGAAAACTCAAATGAATCACGAAAGATGAAATTCTGATTGTCGAAAAGCACCTTCTGCTCACGCAGGTCGCGAATCGTTACCGCCGAGACGATCGTCACCTCATAGACTCTCGCGCGCCCCTCACGATCAAGCAGCACGCCTGAAAAACTGAAATCGCGTATCGTACCTTCGATCACAGCATCAGCGCCCGTCGTAGAACCCTGCACCTTAAGCCCGTTTCCACGGCGAATGATCTCACGCGAGACCGCATCGGTAAAGCGCGACTCCACGCGATACCGCAGCCCCGTCGGCTCGGTCTGAAATACAGGAACCGCCACCGTTCTAATATGCCGCGGCAGCCCCGAGTTCGTCACTGGCTTATAACAATCGGTAAAGCCGCTTACCCCGAGCAGCAGCAAAATCAGCCCCGCGGCTCTAATTGATCTCATATCTGTTCCCTTATAGCTGTTACTGTTCTCACTGCGTCCACGGTCTCGCGAACGTCATGCACACGCACGATCTTTACACCGTTCCAAACCGCGATTGCCATAGTGGCAAGACTTCCGCTCAGCCTATCGCCCGCCGAAACTCCGCCCATGATCTTCCCCATGAACGATTTTCGCGACGTGCCCACCACCATCGTATAGCCTGCAAATTCGTCTACAAGTTTATCAAGTTTCGCCAGCAACTCTAAATTTTGCTCAGCCGTCTTGCCGAACCCGATCCCTATATCCAGCGCTATCTGCGAAGCCTTCACTCCATGAGCCGCCGCATCCTCGACTGCCCGCCTAAGATCCCGCGAAACCTCGCCAACAATATCATCTACCGCCGGCTCCGAATGCATCGTTTCAAACCGACCCCGCGAGTGCATCAATACGAGCCCCGCCCCCGTCTCAGCCGCAACCGTCGCAATGTCCGCGTCCCACCGCAGGCCCGAAATATCGTTTATGATCTCTGCTCCCGCCGCAACAGCCGCCCGAGCGACGCTCGCCTTGCTCGTGTCTATCGAGATCGGCACGTCCACCCGCGCCACAACAGCCTCGATCACCGGCACTACCCGGTCTATCTCCTCACCCTCACTTATCCGCACACTTCCCGGCCGCGTAGACTCGCCCCCAACATCGATAATATCTACGCTCTCCCCCACCATCTCCTCAGCCCGCTTAACCGCAGCATCCACAGATGCATAATCACCGCCATCTGAAAAACTATCCGGCGTGACGTTCAAAATCCCCATCACCAGCGGCTTTCCGATATCGAAAACTCGTTTTGACGTACTCCATTTCATTTCATTTCATTTCGCTGCAACTGCCTGCTGTAGCGGTTAGCTATGAACTGCCCTTCATCAGCTTACCGCCCACTCCCGAAATCAAAAAAGGATGAAAGCTCAACGCCTTCATCCTTTTTAACATAACTGCCTACCACCTACGCCGTCGCCGGATTATTTGGCGTTATCGGCGGAAGTATAGGCTTCTTGAACCGTCCTTCCTTCTCTTCAGTCTCCGGAGAACCGTCATCGTCTGTGGCTGACGGCGAGCTGACCGGCGAATCAAGCGGCAGCCCCGCTACTACCCGACGGATCTGCACGCTGTCCAGCGTCTCATGCTCAAGCAGTGCGTCGGACAACCGCACCATCGCATCCGCGTTTTCCGTGATGACCGCGCGTGCCAGCTCGTATTGCTTGCCGATGATCTTCTTGACCTCGTCGTCGATCTTTATCGCTGTATCTTCAGAATAGTCGCGATGCTGATTGATCTCGCGGCCCAGGAATATCTGTTCGTCCTTCTTACCAAACGTTAGCGGCCCAAGTTCCGACATACCGTATTCGCACACCATCGCTCGCGCGAGTTCCGTCGCCCGTTCAATATCGTTCGAGGCTCCGGTCGTCACATTGTTGTCGCCGAAGTATATCTCCTCAGCAATACGTCCACCCATCAATATGGCGATCTGACTCAACAAATACTCGCGAGTATAACTATGGCGATCAGCCTCGGGCAGCTGCTGGGTCACACCCAGTGCCATTCCGCGCGGAATGATCGAAACCTTGTGCACCGGATCGGCCGACGGCACCTTAAGCCCGACCATCGTATGGCCCGCTTCGTGGTACGCCGTCAATTTCTTCTCAGCGTCCGAAAGCACCATGCTGCGGCGTTCCGCACCCATCATCACCTTATCTTTCGCGATCTCAAAATCGGCCATCATTACGACCTTTTTGTTATATCGCGCAGCGTTCAGAGCCGCTTCGTTCACGATATTCGCCAAGTCCGCCCCGGTAAATCCGGGCGTTCCCCGAGCGATCACACTGATGTCAAC
>JACDAK010000060.1 GCA_013695495.1 Blastocatellia bacterium
GGGGCGGCACACAGCGTTTGCCGCGGCTAATCGGGCAGGCGCGGGCGCTGGAGATGTTCTTTACCGCGGCTCCGATCAATGCGGCGACTGCACTGGGCTTCGGGTTGGTCGACGAGATCAGCGCCGATCCGTTGGAATACGCCCTTTGCGCGCTGAAATGATAATATTTAGCCGGGAAAAAGATTATGAAAGTACAACTTGTAAAGATTGCTCACGCGCGTTCGGGTGACAAAGGCGACACAGCAAACGTCGGGCTCATCGCTCTGAGGGCCGAATATTACCCGATACTCGCCCGCGAGGTGACCGCCGAACGCGTTAAGGAGCATTTTGGCGAAATGGTAAAAGGCGACGTTGAGCGTTTTGAGCTGCCGAACCTCGGCGCGCTCAACTTCCTCCTTCACGGCTCGCTTGGCGGGGGCGGGACTCTGAGTTTGATGACGGACGCTCAAGGGAAGACGTTTTCGACGGGGTTGCTACGGATGGAGATAGAGGTGGCGGACGGGGAGGTATCGGTCGGATAAATACAGGTGTCGTAAGGGCGAAAACGAATGGATGACGTAATAGCATCGACTAAGGATCGGATTAGGTATGTGACGCTGAGCCGGCCGGAAAAGCGCAATGCTTTGAACGGGGAGTTGGTGGCGGGGTTGAAGGCGGCATTGCGCGAGGCGGACTCGGATGAGGAGTTGCGTGCGGTTGTGATCCGGGGGGCGGGTCAGGACTTTTGTTCGGGAGCGGACCTAGCGGAGCTGCAGAAGATCGCGAGTAATTCGTTTGAGGAGAACATTGCGGATGCTGGAGAGCTGGCTGAGTTGTTTTTGTTGACACGGCAGGTGCGGGTTCCTGTGATAGCGGCGGTGCATGGTCGGGCTTTGGCCGGCGGGTGCGGGTTGGCGACGGCGTGCGATCTGGTGGTTGCGACTAAGTCGGCGCGGTTTGGCTATCCGGAGGTGAAGATCGGGTTCGTGCCGGCGATGGTCGCGGCGATCCTGCGGCGAAATCTTGGGGAGAAGAAGAGTTTCGAGCTGCTGACACAGGGTTTTGAATACTCTGCGGTCGAAGCTGCGGAGCTGGGCTTGGTGAATCGGGTTGTCGAGGATGACGAGCTTGAGGCGAGCGTCGCGGAGTATGTTTCTATCTATGCGAAAGTGAGCGGTTCGGCAGTCGCGATGACGAAGCGGCTTATTTATGAGATCGACGGCGAGACGTTTGAAGAGGCGGTCGAAAAAGGTGTCCAAACGAATGCTCGGGCTCGGATGACAAAGGATTGTAAGACGGGGGTCGCGAGGTTTTTCAATAGAGAATAAAGCTCGACCTCGATCAGGCGGGGGGCGACCGTTTAGTCGTCGCGCGTTCGAAGGTGACTCGATGTTTACGACCGTTTGCCTTTGCTATTTGGATCCCATTCAAAATCGTAACGCATGCCTCAAGCCTCAACGATCTCGACCTTGGTTTCGATCAGGTGTTTCGGGATCAGGGCGGGGAAGTAGGCCATGATCTCTTCGACTTTGGGGCGGCCGCCGGCGAAGCCTGTTACGCCGGGGGGCCCTGTGAGGATCAGGGGCGCGATCTCTTTGGTAAAGCGTTCGACGTCGGAGCGGTTTTGGCCCCGGACGCCGACTCGGAGTTGGACTTCGGGAATGTCGGGCGATGGGTTTCCTGCCAGGTGGCCATGAGTGGAGCTGACCCCTACGAACTCCGTGTGAATAAGGTCGAACTTGGCACCGAGGCGGTCCATTCGTTTGCGGAGGATCTTATCTGCCGCGTCGGCTTTGTCGAGGGCCTCGGGCCAGGAATAGACGAGCGTTCCGACCGCTTTCCAGCCGGCAGAGAAGGCGATGGAGACTTTGTAGAACTCCGTGTTTGGTCGACCGGTGATGCCGTACAGTCGGACGCGGTTCTCGCCGGCGTCCTCGAGCTGGATCGATGTGAAATCGGCCACGACGTCGGGAGTAATGTATTCGAGCGGATCACCCATTTCGTAGAGGAGTTGCTCCTTGATAGATTGAACGCTGACGCGGCCGCCGGTGTTTTCGTGTTTGGCGATAACGAATTCGCCTGACGGTGACGCTTCTACGATAGGGAAGCCGACGTTCGCGAGGTCGGGAATGTTCCGCCAGTCGTATTGGCAATTGCCGCCGCTGGACTGCGCGCCGCATTCGATGATGTGGCCTGCGATGGTGCCGGCGGATAGGAGATCCCAGTTGTCGAAAGTCCAGCCGAACTCGTGCATCAGAGGGGCGAGGGTCAGGCCGGTGTCTGTGAGACGGCCTCCGACGACGATTTGCGCACCGCGGCCGAGCGCTTCGACTAGGCCCCCGGCTCCAAGGTAAACGTTGGCAGCTTGAACTTTGTCGAGTATGTTGGCGAGCGGCTCGCCGCTGTCCATGCTATTGATCTCGATGCCGCTGTCTATGAATTCCTGGAGTCGCGGAAGGACGTCGTCGCCTGTGATGACGCCGATTTTTAGCTTTCCGCCGAGGCCGAGGTCACGTGCTGTTTCACGTATGGCATCAGCACAGCCAGCGACATTCACGCCGCCGGCGTTTGACATCACTTTTATATCTTTCTCGACTATATCGGGCAGGATCTCGCGCATAAGCGAGATGAAGTCGCGAGCGTAGCCGGCCTGCGGGTCGCGGGCGCGTTGCTTTTGCATGATGCTCATGGTCACCTCGGCGAGGTAATCGAGCATTAGGTAATCTATGGGGCCGTTGCGAACCTGGTCGACCGGTGCAGACAGAAGATCGCCCCAGAAACCTTGCCCCGCGGCTACTCTAACTTTGTCTTTCATTAGGATTAATTAGAAAACAAAAAGTTACGGCGGTCAACGACCGATGATTTCATCGATCGTCGGCCGCCGACGGTGCGGGGTTTGGAGAAATGTTGAAGCGTTGATCTAGTTGTCGCCGATCACTGCGTCACGTGTTGCGGTGGCAGCCTTCTTCGTCGGGTGCCAAACC
>JACDAK010000078.1 GCA_013695495.1 Blastocatellia bacterium
CCACTTTGATCTCGAGTTGAATCTTGAAGCTCTACGTGAGATGTCGGAACCTGCCGTCAAGCGCCGGCCGTTCGTTGAAGAGTACATCAACCGCGATGGCGGTAAGAGCGTTATCGTCCTTGGCGAAGGCCGCTTGATCAACCTTGCAGCTGCCGAGGGCCATCCTGCCTCGGTGATGGATATGTCCTTCGCAAACCAGGCTCTTTCAGCGGAATATCTGGTCAAAGAGAAAGGAAAACTTCCCGCAGGCGTCCACGTGCTGCCGCAGGAAGTGGATCAGGAGATCGCGAGCCTTAAACTTCGAGCAATGGGCATCTCAATCGATGAACTCACCCCAGAAATGGTCGAATACATGTCCTCTTGGGAAACGGGGACGTAAGACTACCTAGCGATTCGTAAGAGCGGGGCATTTCGGTGCCCCGCTCTTTTTTACGTCTTGTCACGGGATAGAAGAAATACCCCCAGCATCGAGAAAAGCATCAGCGGCCCCCAAACAGCGGCACGCGGATCAAGAGCTCCGCTGGCTCCGAACTGTTCGAACACCCCGGTAAAACCCATGAACAGAAGCCAAAGGCCAATGGCATAGCCCACCGTCACCACCTTCCCTTTTCTGCTTAGGGAAAGGGCAAACGGAGCGGTGAAAAGCGCAATTATAAATGGAAGAAACAGTGTGCTGTAGCGCTTCTCTACAGCAACGGCAAAGGTTCGGCGTTCTAATTCGGACCCGCTCAGGGCCAACTGCCTTTTCGCCTCGTCGATCGTCATGTGACTCGGCTTCTTCCGAAACCCGCTGAATGGATTCTGCGGCTCGATCAGTTCCCCGCCGGTTATCGACAATTGCCCACGATTTTGCTGGCCCAAGCCGGACGCTACAGCCTCACCGACAAACCGGATCTTGTCCCCTTGCCATTCCGCTTTTTCGGAACGGTACACGGCTTGCAATTCCGCCCCTTTATCAACAAATTCATAGACAACGAGATCGTACACGGGGCAACTTGTTACGCATGCCTCGATAACTTTGGCTATTTCGTTATCAGACGGAGGCCGCTGCCCTTCAAGCTCGGTGCCAGACGGCTGATAGGCGCCGGATTGTTCTTTTTCGTTATCAGACGCAGAATTCGAAGTGCCCAAAGGCAATCCGAAAGGCGTCGAGTTCACCTTCTTCTTCGCCGCCAAAGCGGAATCTGCCTCGTCGATTTGAAGATCCGGAGCCAACCGAAACGAATAGATGCGCCTATCATTAGCCACCCAGAACGTATCAGCGATGCGGCGAACCGACCCGCGATCGCGTATCTGAGTACGGAGTAGATCTTGCATCAAATTGCCGTACGGAGCGACTCGCTCCTGAATCTGCCAATTGATTACCCCTAGAAATAACATTAGGATGAAGCACGGAAATAGCAGCCGATACACGCTTTGCCCCGCCGAAGTCCACGTCACTATCTCGTTCTGCCGGGATTTGATGACATAGGTCGCCAGCACAGCGACCATAGCGGCGGAGGGGGCCAGTTGTATGTAAACGAAGGGCAGTAGATATACGAGATACCTAGTTAAAAGCCAGATGCCGCCGTCCATCGTCCCGGCGAACCGCCAGAGCTCAAATGCTGTAAAAATTACGAACACGGCAGCTAGAAATCCAACCGTTAGAGCATAATGACGAAGTATGTTGAGAAGAAGGTCGAAGTCGCGCAGGCCGGTTGTAAGATCTACGAAGTAATTGCGGCTGTCCCCTTTCTTCTTTCGATCTCGGATCTTATCAACCAATGCAGTGAACGGGTTTCGGCTCGGAGACTTGTGCCGCAATTTGGTCGAAAGACTGAACCAAATAATAGCCGCCGCGCTTGCTCCAAAAGGGATCATGCTTCCCATAAACACGCTGATCCACCCCGTACGCGCGAGTTGCTCACCGAGGAAGGCAAGGAGGAAAAAGATGATCAGAGATATCAGTGCTAAAAATATCCCAAATCCCCTTCCCCCCCGGCTGAACCGGAGGATAAGTATCGTCCCGAGTACGCAGAAGATCAGCGGAGTTATCGAAAGCAATATCCTACGCTGCCAAACTATTTGTGCCTCGATGCGGTCCTTCCCTTCTGCCTCTGCCGCATATTCCGCGAGCTGAGCCAGGCCCATCTCTTCCGCAGAAATGTCTGAGGTGCTGAGCTTTTCGATCAACTCGCCGCGTCGCGTTTGTATCGCAAAGCGAACCTGCCCTATCTTTTCCGAAACGAACTTTTCGCTGATTCCCGCGCGCTGAAATGTCCAAACTACCGCATTCTCCAACACAAGCTCCGACTGCTGCTCTGTAGAATCGATACGACCGTGCGTGCTCGTTATCAGACGCACCACACCGGTTTCGGCGTCTTCATTGTGTATAAAGATGTTCTTCCACTGCCCCTCCGCAAGATCCCCGTCCTTTACGTAAACAGTGAATCCAGCAAGTTCGGTATTGAAAACGCCTGGTTCGATCGGCGATTCTAATTTATAGATCGCAGCTTGGATCGCGACTTGACGCACAATGCCCGCCGCCAGCGGGACGCCGAAAACATTTATTGAAAAAGCAAAAAGCGAAAGAATCACCCCGAGTATGACCACAGGCGCAAGTATTTGAAGGTTCCCTATGCCGGCTGCCCGTATCGCGACCAACTCACTGTCGCCCTGCATTTTTGAGAGGCCGATTATGACCCCGACGAGTACGGCCATGGGACACGTGAAGGCGATGACATTGGGCACGAGCGCGATCGTAAGTTGCCAGATCAACGCGGACGGAATGTTTACACTAAAGAAAATGTCAGCGAACCGCCCGCCCTGTTGAACAAACAGGATCACGCTCAGCAGCACCCACGAGAAGATGAAATACGGCAAGATCGCCTGTATCAGATATCTCGATATCGTTATGCTTGTTCTCATCTAGTATGTGAGCGGTCCCCGGCAAATTGAGGAACTCTGATCGTTCGCCCGGCCGCGGCTTCTAGCATCCGTTGCATTATGGCCGAAGCCTCGGCGAGGACGACCTGGGTAGCAGGACATGCCGTTACGAAGTCGTTCGGTGAACGCGCCTGAATGTCGCCAAACAATCGGCGTATTTCCGGACTGAGAGTTCGATTCCCCTTGACCTGCCGGCAGTTGCAGCAGAATATTCGAAAGGAACTGTCCGTCATCGTCTCCTCCGTGTCACTAATTTCCCTTCCACATGCTGCACATGCTTTCAGTTCAGGCCAGTAGCCGCCCAACCGAAGAAGCCACAATTCAAAATATGCGCGCACTGCCGCAAGCTCCCTTTCGTTAGAAGCCTTTATCTCAGATACCGCTTTAACCATTCGATAAAGCTTCTCGTTTGGATCGTTCGGCGGCGCAAACGTAGATAAGAGCTCTGCAATGTACGAAAATGTCGAAAGATAAGCCAGCTCACTTGCTGCTTCAAAGCTCGATCTGACAAGCTCTACGCTTTGGATATTTACCAACTCCCGGTCTTCCTTGTGAAAGAACGTCAGATCGACGACAGAAAACGGCTCAAGCAAGGCGCCGAAGCGGCTTTTTAGCCGTTTCACTCCCTTGGCGACACCTCTGACGATGCCGTGCTCGCGGGTAAAAAAAACTACGATCCGGTCGGCATCGGCCAGGTCGTAGCTCTTTAGCACAAAGCTTTCTGTTTCGTAGAGGGGCATTGAAATTCGCCCGGTTCTGATCAAGTTCTAGGGAATAAAATAAAGGACCCAGGCAATCAACAGGCTGATTCCGATGAACTGGGCGAACGACTTCAACCCATAAATCGTCCTCTCCTTCACAGTGCCGTCCGCAAAGGCTGCAAACACCAAGGAGATCAAGAGCCCGAACGCGACCAGATAAACAAAATGGATCATTTCTTTCTCCCTATGTTTATATCTAGAGCGTCCATGATCGCGAGGTAGTTGAGCAGCCCCGCGGTTTCCAGCATTCTTCCACCGTACTCAAAGGTTGCGCGGGCCGCTACGTTCGGCGAGGGTTCTAATGTCACGATCGATGAGATAAAAGCACCGAGACCGTTCCCCAACTTCGCGAATACGTTCAGCATATATAGGAGTTGCCCGTCTTTGTATTCGAACCCGGGATAGTATGCCCCACCGCTAGCCATCGCAATGATGAACATCAGCCAGATGGCCCCGCTGATGATGAGCCCACGCTTCATGCGCCCCTGCATAAGGTGCCCGGCGCCCGGAAAGAGCCATGCTGCTATCGCGACAAGTATCGGATTGTTCATTAATACCCCGTCCCTTAAATCTACACATTAGATGTCGCGTTCTCGACATCTAAAATCACGGTGATGCAAACGCCACAAATGTCTGCGATCATTGACCTTATACATTACCTAGAATCCACTTCATGCCTGAGAGTGCATTCCTCGATGAAAGCCACGAAGATCCGCCGGGAGATCTCATTATCCCTCCAACCGAGTTCCGGATGCCATTGTACTCCAATTACGAACCTGCCATCACGATCATCCTCGATCGCCTCGATAATGCCGTCCGGAGCGAAGGCCGACGCAACTAAATGCGTACCGACCGCTTTCACCGCCTGATGATGATGAGAGTTTACTTTAGCTATTTTAATATCATCGCCCAACAATCGACTTATCCGACTGTTGTCCTCGGGCCTCAAAGCATGTGATTCCCTTTCAAGCGGAATCCCCTGCTCGTGCTTGATACTTCCCTCAACCTGCGAACCGATATCTTGGATGAGGCTGCCACCGCGGGCTACGTTCAGTATCTGCATCCCAAAACAAATCCCGAGCACCGGCAGATTCCGCCTTTCTGCTTCTGCGAGTACGAGCAGATCCGTTTCGTTCTTCTCTGGCATCACCCGCTTCAACATTGGATGCGGGTCTTCACTCCCGGCAAAAGTATGCCTTCAAGACCATCGAGAGCTGATGAAATATAATTGGCGTCCGGGATAAGTGCCAAATGGATCGGCGTCGCATCGAACCCGAAAAGAGCCTCACTATAGTCACGCCCTAGATAAAAACGCCTCGTCTGATGCTCCACTCGCATGGTTATCCCGATCCGGGGGCGCCTCATCATATATAAGTCAATGTTCAATCAAATTGCGGAAGCTGTCAATTTGAGCATTTGAAATTAAACACTTATAGTAAATCTTTCATGATCGGCTTGGAACATATGAACAAGATCCGCTCGACGACCGTGATAATGGTGCGCCGCGGTGACGCGGTAGCGATGGCGTCCGATGGCCAGGTGACGCTTGGCGAAACCGTTATAAAAGGGAAGGCTCGAAAGGTTCGACGATTGGGCGGGGGCGCGGTACTTGCTGGATTCGCGGGTGCAACGGCCGACGCGTTTACGCTCCTGACTAAGTTCGAAGCTAAGCTCAACGAGTTTCAAGGACAACTCGAACGTTCTGCTATCGAACTTAGCAAGGAATGGCGCACGGACCGATATCTGAGGCACCTCGAAGCGCTTCTCATCGTAGCGGACAAAAATGACGGTTTTCTTATTTCAGGCAAGGGCGACGTCATCTCTTCAGACGATGGCCTCTTATCTGTAGGGTCGGGCAGCATGTTCGCGATGGCCGCCGCGAGAGCATTGATGGAAAACACCGAGATGTCGGCGAAAGAGATCGCGCAGGAGTCGATGCGGATCGCGGGCGAGATCTGTATTTATACGAATTCAGACGTTACGTTAGAGGAGCTTTAGAGAAAGGATTTGGGTAGGAGCGATGGCTATATTTTTGGGCGGCGAGACGGCAGCAGCTAAACCACGGCTTGACGATATGACGCCGCGTCAGATCGTAGAAGAGCTGGATAAATACGTTGTGGGGCAAAAAGCCGCGAAGCGCGCGGTGGCGGTGGCTTTGCGCAACCGCATACGCCGGCAGAAGCTCCCGGCAGAGATCGCTCAAGACGTACTGCCCAAGAACATCCTTATGATCGGCTCCACGGGTGTTGGTAAGACCGAGATCGCTCGACGGCTCGCGAGAGTTGCCGATTCGCCGTTCATTAAGATAGAGGCCTCGAAGTTCACTGAGGTAGGCTATGTGGGGCGCGACGTGGAGAGCATGATCCGCGAACTTGCAGACGTAGCGATCGACATGACGAAGCAGGCAGCCTACGAAGACGTTCTCGATCGAGCTCGCGAAAATGCCGAGGAACGTATTCTGGACATCCTTCTGCCGCCTACAAGCCTTCGTTATCAAACGGCTCCCCATGATATTCCAGATCCGTCCGCTGCTGAGACCTCGCCCGGTTCGCGCACCAGAGAGAAGCTTCGCGAGCAACTTCGACGCGGTGACCTGGATGAACGCTCAATAGAGATCGACACGCAGGATCGGCCTAATACAACTATTGACTTTATCGGTGGGCAGGGAATGGAAGAAATGGGCGTAAATCTCAAGGACATGTTCGGCAACATGTTTCCGACCAAAACCGTGCGGCGGAAGATGCGTGTCTCAGATGCTCTTACATATCTTATTCGGGAAGAACAGGAGAATTTGGTCGATATGGACCAGATCACCCGTACCGCGATCGAGAAAACTCAAAACTCGGGCATCGTTTTTCTTGATGAGATAGATAAGATCGCTGGGCGCGAATCGAGCGGGAACCCGGACGTATCGCGCGAAGGCGTACAGCGCGACCTTTTACCGATCGTCGAAGGCACGAACGTGAACACACGTTACGGCATGGTCGGAACGGATCACATTCTTTTCATCGCTGCGGGAGCGTTCCACGTTTCAAAGCCGTCCGATCTGATTCCGGAGCTTCAGGGGCGTTTTCCGATACGCGTGGAGCTTGAAGCGCTCACCATCGACGACCTTAAGCGCATTCTCACTCAGCCGAAAAACTCGCTTATCAAGCAGTATCAGGCGCTTCTGGGAACCGAAGGGATTAAGCTCGAATTCACGAAAGACGCAGTGACGAAGCTTGCTGAAATGACGGCAGAGATCAATCAATCAACGGAAAACATAGGCGCCCGCCGGCTTCACACACTACTCGAGAAATTGCTTGAAGAGATCAGCTTTGCCGGCGCCGAACTCGAAGAAAAGAATCAGGTTATCGACGCCCGATACGTTGAAGAGAGACTTGCAGGATTAGTTGAAGATCAGAATCTTCGTCAATACATTCTCTAGACTTTAAGCACCGTCCGAACATCCAATGCACTTAAGCACAGCCGCAGAGTTTTTAGCGCGTAAAGCGCCCCTAGCTCTTTTAGCGCTTTCGGTGTTGAGTGGCTTAAGCTGTGGAAAACGTATGCCGCCCCTCCCTCCTCAGGAACGCGTCGTCCAACGTGCTCAGCTTTTCGGCTTTCAACGCGGTGATACCGTCGTGCTCCAGTGGCAGATGCCCGCTCGCAACGCACCGCCGGGTGACCTCCTTCACATCGATCGCGTCGACATCTATCGTCTGGCCGAAAGTGCTTCGGCACCGCTCGCTCTGACCGAGGCGGAGTTTGCTTCGCGCAGCACGCTTATCACCACGCAGCAAATGACCGATAGTGACTTCGGACTGCGCACCGTCACCTACTCTGATCGGCTTCAGTTTGCGGGGCAACCCGTTCGCCTTCGCTATGCAATTCGGTTTGTGAACGACGCCGGCCAAAAAGCGGCGTTCTCGAACGTGTTCCTGGTCGAGCCCGCATCGCGCATCGCAATGGCTCCGACTTCCCTTTCCGCCGAATTATCTCAAGAGGCTGTAACGCTCCGGTGGACCGAACCGACGGCAAACGTCGACGGATCGACACCGCCTAACATCATCGGCTATAACGTCTATCGTTCGGGTTCTCCAACGCAGGCCGGGCGGCTTCTCAATCCCTCGCCGGTCACATCGGACACCTACGCAGACCGTACGTTCGAATTTGGTTCGGAGTACTTCTACTTCGTCAGAACCGTCTCTCTTGGGACGGGCGCTCAACCCGTGGAAAGTTCCGAATCGAACATCGTTGCGGTGAACCCCGCCGACACCTTCGCCCCTTTACCACCGGCGAATATCACGCTGGCTGCGACGCCAACGACGATCTCGATCTTCTTCCCTGCTAACCCCGAGCCCGACGTGATCGGTTATCGGATCTATCGCTCGACCGATCCGGACCTTCCGCTCAATAGCTGGGAGCTTTTAACACCGCGACTGCACGAGACGACGACATTTCAGGACGCTCGCGTCGAATCCGGCCGCACCTATTACTATTACATCACAGCTGAAGATCGCTTCGGGAACGTCAGCGAACCGAGTGAGGTGGTCCGTGAAACGGTTCCCTGATACGAAAATCGGATCGGCGTCGCGTGTATTGTCAGGAGAAATCTGTGAAATACACGGGCCAGATTAATTACCCGTTCTAATCAGTGGTATATAGAGAATTCAAGCATCGCTCCTGCTATTCCTGAATGGGGTTCGCTATAATGATGCTTTCAAGTAGATCCGTTTCTAGAAACATTGATTAACTCGTCGATCAAAACCTTATTCGCGTTTGGCGTGAATCACAGGACCGCCCCTGTCGAGATTCGCGAAAAGCTGTATCTTCATGACGCGGAGGCTGTGGAGTTGCTGGGCCGACTGCGGAGTGACCTTTCGGAGTGCGTCATCCTTTCGACTTGCAACCGTACCGAGTTTTACGGGGTTACTGAGGCGGACAACATCGACCCGAATTATCTCAAGAATGCCCTGCTCGACTTCAAAGGCGTACGCGGCGATTTCGGTGACGAGCACTTCTTCAGCCTGATCTCGTGTGCGGCGTGTCAGCACCTTTTCAGCGTTGCGACCAGCATCGACAGCCAAGTTGTCGGCGACTCACAGATCCTCCGTCAGTTGCGAAAAGCGTACAGTACGGCGAACCATTCCCAGATGACAGGCAAGGTGATCAATCAGTTGATGCAGCGTGCGTTCAAGATCGGCAAGCGCACCTTTACTGACACATCGCTTCACTCGGGCGCCGTGTCGATCAGCCTTGCAGCCGTTGAGCTCGCACTTGAAACTTACGGCTCGCTTCGTGGCCGGTCTGCCCTGTTGATAGGCTCAGGTGAAACCGGACGGTTGACCGCTGAGGCCCTTTGCAAGAAAGGCATCGGCCAACTTCTGATCACCAACCGCACACGCTCTGTTGCTGACGAGTTGGCAGTGCAGATCGCAAGCAAGTTTCATTTAGAAGCTGAGGTCATAGATTTTGACGCATTTGCATCGCAGTTTGCCTCGGTGGACATTGCGATCACTTCGACCGGGTCGAACCTGCCGATCGTTCATCCAGAGCATTTGGTCGACCAGCCGCGAGATATCCTGCTGATCGATATCGCGGTCCCCCGGGATGTCGACGCCGCAGTTTCGCAGTGTGAACGCGTGACGCTAAAGAACATCGACGACCTTCACTCGATAATTGACGGAAATTATGCTCGCAGGAAGCATGACCTGCCAAAAGCGAAAAAGCTGGTAATGACCGAGATGGTCGAGTTTCTCACCTGGTACTATTCGCTCGCTATACTTCCCGAGACAGCAAAAACGCGAACAAAGCCGCCGCGAGAGGTGGCTGAAGAATTCCTCAAGGTCAAAGCATTTCTGAACGACAATATTTCAGAAATCCATAAACTCGCGGCAGGCTCGGGTCGCGACTTTCAGGCTGACATGCAAAGCCACATCTCGCTGGTTCGAACGCTCCGCGAACGCAAGGCTTCGGTGTTGGGATGAGAGATGAGCTGGTGATCGGCACGCGCGGCAGCGAATTGGCGCTTTGGCAGGCAAACTTTGTGAAACGCGCTCTTGAGGCCGCTCCACCCGGCCGCCGGATCTCGATCAAAACGATCAGCACGACGGGGGATATCGTCATGGAGACCGCTCTTTCGAAGATCGGTGATAAGGGACTGTTTACCCGGCAGATCGAGACCGAGCTTTTGAACGGTGAGATCGACCTCGCAGTGCACAGCCTTAAAGATCTGCAGACCGAGCAGCCCGCTGGCCTTATAATCGGGGCTGTTTGCCCGCGCGGTAATCCTCGCGACGCGTTCGTCTCTGATCGATTTGAAAATATCGATTCCCTACCACAGGGAGCGACCGTTGCCTCTGGCAGTTTGCGACGACGCAGCCAGTTGATGGCCCATCGACCGGATCTGAACATTGTGGAGATTCGCGGAAATGTGCCGACGCGGCTTCGAAAGTTCGACGAGTCGGACGTCGATGCGATGATCCTTGCATGCGCCGGGCTTGAACGCCTGGGCCTTGACGCCCGTATCCGGCAGATGATTCCGACAGAACTGATGATCCCGGCCGTTGGGCAGGGCACGGTTGCGGTTGAGATCCGTGACGGCGACACTGAGGCTGCGGAGCTTTGCCGAGCAATCGATGATCCGGCGACGCGCGTTTGCGTGACAGCAGAACGGGCATTCCTGCGGACGCTGGAAGGCGGATGTCAGGTGCCAATCGGAGGTTATGCGGTTCTCAAAGGCCACGATATCACGTTGACGGGGTATGTCGGCTCGCTTGATGGCGCGATGCACTTTAGGGAGTCACACAGCGGTCCGGGTAGCGACGCAGAAGCGATCGGCCTCGCACTGGCCGAAAAGCTTATCGCACTCGGCGCGAGCGATTTACTTGATGAGGCACGAGGTGTCTCAAGCTCCTCGCAACAAGAAGTTTTATGAGCACGGATGCGTCCATCCTCGTCATCAGAAAACCGGGAACGTTCGACGCCGAATTGCGGGACGCCGGGTTTGTGGTCGAGAACTTGGAACTGGTGGTTTCAAAGCCGCTGGCTGATCAATCAGAACTCAAGCAGCGGCTTCAAATTGGGTACGACGGAATTTTTGTAACTAGCGGAGTGGCGGCAGCGGTATTGGCGGAGCATTTTGTTCCTCGAAACGGCAACAGGCCGATCATCTATGTTCTCGGTCGACGTTCGTTCGAGATCCTTGAAAATATGCCGGCAAAGCTCGCTTATCGCCCGGAGGCAAATACGGCAGATGAACTGATCACGATGTTTGGTGCAGATGAGTTCGAAGGAAAGCGACTGCTTTACGTGCGTGGGAACCGAAGCATGAACACGATCCTCGAACGTCTGTCGGGTCGAGCGACGGTCGACGAGGTCGTCGTGTATGAAACACGCGCGGCTGAACCCGATAAGGACCGGGTGGCGAATATCAAAAAAGCATTTGCGAGCGATAAGTTTCAGTGGGTTTGTTTTTTTAGTCCGTCGGGGGTCGAAGCGTTCATGGACGTATTTTCATCAATTGTTAGCAACCGCCTGAAAGCCGCTGCAATCGGTACGACGACCGCGGAAAGCGTCCGCGAAGCGATCCTTGACCTCGAGTTCGTGGCCGAGCGTGCGGATTCGCGTGAATTCGCACGGGGCCTTGCAGATCATATCAGTAATGGATAATTCACTTTTCCTAAAAGCGTGCCGGCGTGAGCTGACCGAACGGACGCCGATCTGGATAATGCGGCAAGCAGGCCGCTATTTGCCGGAGTATCAGGCGATACGCAAAAAAACCGACTTCATGACGCTTTGCAAAACGCCTGAGCTGGCGAGCGAAGTCACCGTCCAGCCTATCGATATCATTGGCGTCGATGCTGCGATACTATTCTCTGACATTCTCGTGATTCCTGAGGCGATGGGGATGGGCCTCGAGATCATCGAATCTAGAGGACCAGTCTTTTCTGATCCGCTGCGTTCAACCCGGGATCTCGACCGGCTCCAAATCGAGGGCGTGACCGAACGGCTTGGCTACGTGGTGGAAGCCATAAAGATGACGAACGAAAAGCTTGCCGGCCGCGTGCCGTTAATTGGCTTTTCGGGTGCCCCGTGGACGCTGGCAACTTATATGATCGAAGGCGGAAGCTCGAAGAATTTCGATAGAGCCAAGGGGATGATGTACGCGGAGCCCGAGGCAATGCACCGGCTGCTGCAGATACTCGCCGATGCCGTTATCGAATATCTCAATGCTAAGATCGAGGCGGGCTGCCATGCCGTCCAAATATTCGACACGTGGGCAGGAGTGCTTGCGCCGAATGATCTTGAGGAATTTTCGCTTCGATACATTGACTACATCTGCGCCAACCTTAAAACCGGCGGTGCCCCGGTGATCGTCTTTGCGAAAGGCATGAGGTCTTACAAACGGATCAGCGAAATGGACTGCGACGTCATAGGTGTTGACTGGGTCAGCGACCTCGGAAAGGTAAAGCAGGAGATCGGTGATTCCAAGGCGTTGCAGGGCAATCTCGATCCGTGTGTTCTGCTGGCGCCGCAGACGGTGCTAGAACGTGAGGTTAAACGAATTCTCGATGCATACGGAGACGGGCCGGGCCACATTTTCAATCTAGGCCACGGAATACTGCCGCCGACGCCGGTCGAGAATGCGAAGTTCCTGGTAAGCTGCGTTAAGGAATTGAGCATCAAACAGCATAAAACAGTGATCTAAGATGAGTGTGGTTAACAGCATCGATTTCGATGTTCTGAAGAGATTCAACAAACCCGGGCCGCGGTACACTTCCTATCCGACGGCACCGCTTTTCTCGCCTACGTTCACGGCGGAAGATTACGTGCGCGAGATCACTGACACGAACTCGCGGCCGCTGGCCGGCCCCCTCTCACTCTACGTCCACTTCCCTTTTTGCGAAAAGCTCTGCTACTTCTGCGGCTGCAATATGATGGTCACGCACGACCGCAGCATGATCGCGAAATACAACCAGTATCTCGCGAAAGAAATCGACATGCTGGTCCCGCTGATAGCAACTGATCGCAAGGTCGAGCAAATGCACTGGGGCGGGGGCACGCCGTCGTATCTGACGCCCGAAGAGATACTGCAAGTCGGCGAAATGATCCGCGAGCGGTTCGAGTTTGACGAAGGCCTCGAAGCGAGCGTTGAGATCGACCCGCGCGGGCTGACGTTCGACCACATGTCCGCGTTCCGTGAGATCGGTTTTAATCGGACGAGCTTTGGCGTTCAGGATTTTAACCCGCTGGTGCAGGAAACGATCAACCGTGTGC
>JACDAK010000085.1 GCA_013695495.1 Blastocatellia bacterium
GGTCTCCGCTACATACTCCGTCAAATTTGCATAATGCATGTTGTGATCAACCGCAAACTGCGCCATCCGGGGAGCCTGTCCACCAGGCGAACAGTCGAGCAGCACATCCGCCCGGTCAAATGCCGCCGAAAGCGCCACGCTGCTACCAGACATCGGCATCAGAACCGTCTCAACCGGCGTCGACTTTTCTGAATTCTCCGTAACGAAAGTCTTCGCTTTCGCCAGATTATCTTCGCTGATGTCACCCAAAATAAGGGTGATCTCAAACTCGCACCACTCGCGCAGCAACAATGCCGCAGCCTCGCCGATCCCGCCGGACCCGGCGATAAAGATAGTTTTTGTCATTAGTAACTGTTATGGATTCCTAAATAAGGACAAGAAATATCTTACAATGAAAGAACAGAAGTGTGTAGCTGCTGATTTGAAATTATTTCAATGCTATGTGGCAAAAGAGCTGTCATTAACGGCCAGACTTGTGACGAGTGCGCTTGACGGCTTCGTCTAGTGGGATGAAGCGGTCATTGCCGTCTGCGTGGTCTTGAGCTCGCTGCCTCAACACTTCCCCGTGCCATTCTACAACGGGAACCGACGAAGAATTGCGTGAAAGGTCATCCATAATTCGATCAATGACTTCCATTTTCTCGGCAGCGGTCATCTTATCCAACGGCAATATGAGTTCCGCATTCATACCCAATATTTTATCACACGGCTGATTCGCCAAAGTCTACCCAATATTGAAATACTTCGCTTCCGGATGATGCACGATGATCGCCGACGTTGATTGTTCCGGCTCGAGCATATACTCATCGGTAAGTTCCACACCGATACGCTCGGGCTGAAGCAGTTCGAAAAGCTTCGTTTGATCCTCAATGTTCGGGCACGCCGGATAGCCAAAGCTATAACGCGACCCCTGATATCCCTGATGAAACAGTTTCGTCAACTCCGGCGCATCAGCTCCGGCGATCCCAAGCTCTTCGCGGATCCGTTTGTGCCACATCTCGGCCAGGGCCTCGGCCGATTCGACCGACAACCCGTGAAACAGCAAATAATCTTTATAGTCGTCCGCCGCAAAAAGCTCCGCAGAATGCTCACTCGCCCGACGTCCCATCGTCACCAGATCAAATGCGACAACGTCCACCTTGCCCGATTCCACCGATGCAAAATAATCCGCAAGGCACAGATTCTTGCTGCCCACCTGCCCCGCCGGCTGACGCGGGAACGTGAACCGCATACGCTCTGTCTGCTCGTCGTCTCGATATAGGATCAGGTCGTTGCCCTGCGATTGGCACGGGTAATAGCCGTAAACAAGCTTTGCCTCTAACAGCTTTTCGCGGATCGCCTTCGCCTTGATCGCGGCGAATTGCGGCAGCACCGTCTCGTCCACGATCGCCCGATACTCCTCCGGCGACTTCCTTCCCTGCTTATATTGCCACTGCCCCTTGAACAATGCCGTCTCGTTAATGAAGTCAAAGACCTTTGTAAGATCCGTGATCTCGACAACCTTAGACCCATAAAAAGGAGCCTTCGGAATATCGACATCCGTGCTTACCGCAGACCTCGTTGTATGCGACGTATCGCCCGCTGGCTTGCCCGAAACGCGCGCAGCTTGAGCACCTAGCTTCGCGTCTTCACCCACCAGATCTTCAACGTCATCCACAACCGCCGCGGCCGCGTCCACAGCCACCGAAGCCTGCGCCGCCGCGGCCGCCTTCGATTCCGCCGCGCGAGTTCCACGCCTTTCGCCCGTGATCTCGTCCATAGCATGCAGCCCGTCAAACGCGTCGCGGGCGTAATACAACTTACCCTCAAAAAGCGGGATCAGATCATTATCAACATAACGCCGATTGAGCGCCGCACCGCCCAAAATGACAGGAGTCGCGATGCCCCGCTCGTTCATGATTCCGAGATTATCACGCATTATCAGCGTACTCTTCACCAACAGTCCGCTCATCCCGATCGCGTCCGCCTCCGATTCCTCCAGCCCCCTCAGTATGTCATCGATCGTTTGCTTGATGCCGAGGTTCACAACCTTATAGCCGTTATTTGTAAGAATGATATCAACCAGGTTCTTCCCGATATCATGCACGTCGCCCTTGACCGTCGCGAGTACCATCGTGCCCTTGTTGGTCGAATCCGCTTTCTCCATAAAAGGCTCAACGAAGCGCACCGCCGCCTTCATCGCCTCTGCCGATTGCAGCACGAACGGAAGCTGCATCTGCCCGGACCCAAACAGATCGCCGACGACCTTCATCCCCTCGAGCAAAATGTTGTTGATGATCTCAAGCGGGGGATAAGTCTCCATCGCCTGTTTCAGCGAATCCTCCAACCCGATCTTCTCGCCGTCAATAATATGTCGCTTCAACCGCTCTTCGACCGGCAACGCGGTTATATCCTGCTTGATCGACTGCGCCGTCTTGCCCTCAAACAGCGTCGTGAACTCCGTCAGCGGATCGTAAGTGCACACGTCGCCCTCAAACTTCCGCCGATCAAAGATCAGATCCCGAGCCGTATCTATTTCGTGTTCATTGAACCGGATCAGCGGCAGTATCTTCGAGGCATTCACTATCGCCGAGTTCATCCCCGCCTCCACACAATCGTGCAGAAACACAGAATTAAGCACCACACGCGCTGCCGGGTTTAGGCCGAACGAAATATTCGACACACCCAAGATAATATTCGCTTCCGGCAACTCTTCGCGGATCGCACGGATCGCTTTGATGGTCTCCTCCGCATTCTTCCGATCCTCTTCGATACCTGTCGAGATCGGCAAAGCCAGCGGGTCAAAGAAAATGTCATGCCCCGGAATGCCGTATCCCGTCACCTGGGTATACGCCCGCCTCGCAATCCTCAGCTTATCGTCCGCCCGCCGAGCCATCCCGTCCTCGTCGATCAGACCAATAACGACCGCAGCTCCGTATTCCTTCGCAAGATCCAAAACTTTCAAAAATCGCGGCTCACCATCTTCATAGTTCGTCGAATTCAATATGCACTTGCCGCCCGCGTGCTCCAGCCCGGCTTCCATCTTCTCCCATTCGGTCGAATCGAGCATTATCGGGATTTTAACTTGGGTGACGAGACGCGAAACAAGCTCGTGCATATCCGCCACGCCGTCGCGGCCGACAAAATCGACGTTGACGTCAAGGATATGGGCACCCTCACGCTCCTGCGACTTCGCCAGCGCGGTCAAACCGTCCCAATCTTCGGCGTCCAACAGGTCACGCATCTTCTTCGAACCCGAAGCATTGACCCGTTCGCCGACGATCAGAAACGACGCATCCTGAGTATAAGGCTGCTGAAAGTAGATCGAAGATGCCGACGGAGCGAGCCGAGCGTCGCGTCGTTTCGGCTCAAGCCCACCAACACGCTCAATTAGCATCCGCAAATGCTCCGGCGAAGTTCCGCAGCATCCGCCAACAATGTTCGCCCCAAGGTCCTTCGCAAAATGCTCGACCTGAGCCGCAAAGCTCTCAGGCGTCTCGTCATAGTGCTGCTTACCGTCCTTCACCTCCGGCAATCCGGCGTTCGGCAGCACGGAAACAGGCAGCGGCGAA
>JACDAK010000128.1 GCA_013695495.1 Blastocatellia bacterium
GATATGACCCATAAAATTTGTTTTTCACCCGCATCGGACCCGATACGACCCACATCGGAACCGATATGACCCATAAAATTTGTTTTCGAGTCATATCGGTTACGAATCGAGCCACCAAGTGTTCGGACCGGGTCGAAATCAAACCGAATCGACGCGAAGACAATTGCATCCGAGCGAAAAAGAACGCAGAACGCCCCGGTTCGACACGTTTTCGCATGGAATCTGGCGCTGCCGGAACCGGGCGCGCTTCGGCGAGGCAACTGTGCCGCTGGATACTGTTTAGTCATGATCGTCTGCAAACGGACGAGCTCAATATGACTCACGATCTTATCTCTAATATGCTCATGGTAAGGCGTGAGGGGGTCACGGGCTGCAAGAAAACTAGCCGCCCGCAAACTTATTAAGAACAATCGAGGAACGATCACAGTCATCGATCGAAAGGGTCTCGAGGCCGCCTCGTGCGAATGCTACGAGATCGTTAATTTCTGAATACAACCGCCTGTTGGGCCGCGGGATATCGCGGACCTATTCGTAATATTCTAAATATAATCCAGCTGACGTCGACTGACGGCGGAACTCTGAACGCATTTTGTGTTTCGAAACTTTTCGATTATGCTTTGCGTAATAGCATTTCACGCAGTTCGAAGATTTTCTACACTCACTACAGATATGAAACTTAAGCTCTTTTTGTTCGCTTTTGCGGCGACCGGTTTGTTTGCAGGGGGTTCTGTGCATGCACAGTCTTACGCAATAACAAATGCACGGATCGTGACGGTCTCAGGGCCGACGATAGAACGCGGAACGGTCGTTGTGCGTAACGGGTTGATCCATGCGGTTGGCGCCAATGTTACGGCGCCCAGCGACGCACAGGTTTTTGATGGGACGGGACTGACTGTCTACCCCGGATTTATTGATTCGCTGACGGCGGTGGGCATACAGCCCCCGGCACGGCCCGCGGGAGGCCCCGGCGGTGGTGGCGGAGGTGGAGCCGCGGCGGCCGCTGCTGCGGCTACGGCACAGGCGGGACAATCGAACTCGAATTATCCCGTGGGGCTGCGGCCGGAACTTGCGGCCTTCGAGGATATTAGAAGCAACGAAGCTTCGATCGAAGCGAACCGGAACGCAGGCATAACGACTGTCCTGTCGGTTGGCCGAACGGGCATATTTAACGGCCAGTCGGCGCTGATAAATCTCGCAGGCGATTCGGCTGGGGCGATGGTCGTGCGAAATCCTGTAGCTTTGCACATATCGTTTGCAACGATCCCGGGACAGTATCCCGGTTCGCTGTTGGGAACGTTCTCGGCATTGCGGCAGATGTTTCTGGACGCACGGCGGCTGGACGAAGTTCAGAAGATCTACGCTGCGGACCCGAGGGGAATCCGCCGGCCTGATGACGATCCGTCTCTGCAGGCGTTGATTCCGGCGCTGCAGCGGCAGATGCCGGTCGTGTTCACGGCGAATCGAGACATCGAGATCATAAGAGCGTTGGATCTCGCGAAAGAATTTAACCTGCGTGTGATGATCGCGGGTGGGCAAGAAGCGTGGAAGGTTGCGGACCGGTTGAAGTCGGCGGATGCGACGGTGCTGCTGTCGATGAATCATCCGAGGCGGACGACGGCAGCGGCTCCTGACGCTGACCCCGAGCCGCTTGAGTTGCTTCGAAGCCGTGCAGAGGCACCAAAGAATGCGGTGAGGCTTTCAGAAGCAGGCGTTAAATATGCGTTTCAATCAGGCGGAGCGCCGAATGCCGCTGATTATCTCACGAACGCAGGGAAAGCGGTTGAGGCAGGACTGAGCCGCGATGCCGCAGTAAAGGCGATGACGCTTAGTGCGGCCGAAATATTTGGCGTTGATAATCGAATGGGTTCGGTCGAGGCCGGGAAGATCGCGAATCTTACGGTTGTCAGGGGCGATCCATTCGCACGCGAACGGGTAATTACCCATGTCTTTGTCGATGGGCAGGTGTTCGAACCGAAACCGCCCGCAACGCCCGCGAGCCCGGGTGGACCGGCAAGGCCGGGTGCGACTCCAGGTGCGGCTCCGGGAATTCCGGGTGCCACTCCGGGGACACCGCCTGCACTCGCAGCGGTTGGCGGCAATTTTTCGATCACTATCGACATCCCCGGGCAGCCGCTGACCGGCACGTTTGCCCTAACGCAACAGGGAGCGTCGCTTACGGGAAGCATGCAGACGCAGCTTGGGACTGCGCCGATAAGGGATGGCCGTGTGACTGCCGAAGGCTTTAGCTTTACGGCGACGGTCGAATTTGGCGGGGCGTCGATCGATATCAACGTTCGCGGAACGGTTACCGGAAATCAGATCACCGGAACGATCGATTCGCCGCAGGGAACCGTGCCGTTCACCGGAACGCGTAATCCATAATATTTAGGTTCAATAAAGATTAAGAGGATCAAAATGAGAAGATCATTTGTTTTATTTGTGGCTATCGCCATGCTTGCGACGGTGCCGTTAGTGGTGCCGGCACAGAGCAGCGAAACGCTGATAAGAAACGCGACGGTGCTGACGGCATCGCGCGGAACGCTTGAGAATACGGACATTCTCATTAGGGACGGCAAGATCTCACGCATTGGGCGGAACCTGTCGGCGGGCTCCGGTGCGCGGGTTATTGATGCGACCGGCAAGTTTGTGACGCCGGGGATCTTGGACGCGCACTCGCATTTGATGTTGAACGCGATCAACGAGGGTTCGCTGTCGGTTACCTCGATGACACGGATCCGCGATGTGCTGAACCCGACGGATATCGGCGTTTATCGTGCGTTGGCGGGCGGCGTTACGGGAGCTTTGCTTCTGCACGGATCGGCCAATGCGATCGGCGGGCAGAGTTCGTCGGTGAAGTTTAAGTATGGCAAGCCGGTCGAAGATTTCGTAATCGCCGGGGCACCGGAAGGTATCAAGTTCGCGATGGGCGAGAATCCGAAGCGTTCGAGCCAAACCTTCACGGGAGGGCAAACGCCGCGTTACCCGCGGACAAGGATGGGAACGCTTGAGGTTATGCGTGATGCGTTTGAACGTGCACGCGATTACCGACAGGCTTGGGCGGATTACCGATCGAAGAAAACGCGTGTTCCACCGCGTCGGGACATTGAGCTTGAGCCTGTCGTTGAGATATTAGAGGGCCGCCGCATAGTGCATGCTCACGGCTACCGTTCGGACGAGCATTTGAACCTGCTGCATATGGCGGAGGAGTTCGGATTCAAGATCGGCACGCTGCAGCACGGGCTTGAAGCTTATAAGTTTGCACCCGAGATCGCAAAGCATGGCGCGGGGGTTTCGATATTTGTCGACAGCTGGAGCTATAAGCTTGAAGCGTATGATTCGATCCCGTATAACGCATACATTCTTTGGAAGAACGGCGTTAACGTGTCGATCAACTCCGATTCGAATGAGCGAATACGCCGTTTGAATCTGGATGCCGCGAAGGTGATGAAGTACGGCGGTGTACCCGAACAGGATGCACTGAAGATGATCACGCTGAACCCGGCGATACAGATGGGCATTGGTAACCGCACGGGGTCTATCGACCAAGGCAAGGATGCTGACATCGTGATCTGGTCGGAGCATCCTTTCAGCCCTTACGCCCATGCGGAAATCACCATGATCGACGGTGAGGTTTATTTTGACCGGGCACAGGACCGTTCGCGGCAGGCAGAGCTTCGACGTGAGCGCGAAGAGCTTGAGAAGCTTGAAGTAAACCGTGCACCGGGTTCGGGCGGAACGCCGCCGAGAATACCGGCGGAGCGAGTTGAGGATGACCTTGGTGAACACCACGGCGAAATCGATGGAGGTCACCGATGAGACACATTGTAAGAGGAAGTTTGGGTATGAGATTTTTTGTATTGGCTGCGGCATTATTCGCGGCGGTCGCTGTTGACGCACAAAGCGACGGCGCACAGCAGAACCGGATCGGACGGTCGGGAACATTTGCCGTAACAAATGCGCGGATAGTTCCGGTGTCGGGTCCGGTGATTGAGAACGGCACCATCGTGATCAGTGCGGGCAAGATCACTGCGGTCGGTGAAGGCATTTCGGTGCCTTCGGGTGCCGAGCGGATCGACGGGAAGGGCCTTTCGGTTTATCCGGGGATGATCGACGCAGGCACGGCTCTTGGGTTGGCCGAAGTCACACAGGGTGCCAACGCAACGATGGACATGACCGAAACGGGCACGATGAACGCGAACGCGAAAGCGATCACGGCGGTTAACCCGCATACGTCGCACGTGAACGTGACGCGGGTCAACGGCATCACGACCGTGATGTCTGCACCGCGGGGTGGGCTTATCTCGGGGCAGGGAACTGTTATCAACCTGAACGGAGCGACGCAGGGTGATATGTCAGTTGTGCCCGAATTCGGATTGGTCATCAACTTCCCGAGAATTGCGACCTTTGGCGGCTTCGGCGGCGGAGGGTTTGGCGGCGGACAGGCAATCGATTTCAACGAGGCGATTCGCCGTCGGGATAATCAGATCGACGAGCTGAAGAAGATCTTCCGCGACGCTCAGAATTATGCACGCGCACGCGAGGCATATGCGAAGGACAATTCGCTGCCCTATACCGCGGTCGATCTCAGGATGGATGCGATGACGCCGTACATTCGCGGCGAGCGGCCGGTGATGTTGACGGTCGAACGCGAACGCGACATTCGTGCGGCGGTCAACTTTGTAAAAGAGATGAGCTTGAAGGGGATCATCGTGGGCGGTCAGGAAGCTCATCTGGTTGCCAGTGAGCTGAAGGCGAACGATGTTGCGGTGATCTATACAAACATCTACAGCCTTCCGGTTCGGCCGGATGATCCATACGACTTTTTGTTCGGTGCTCCGGGCGAACTGCAGAGGGCGGGGGTTCGATTTGCGATATCGACGGGTGATACGGGTGCCGAGGTTCGAGACCTGCCTTATCACGCAGGGCTCGCGGGCGCGTATGGCTTGTCGCGTGAAGAGGCTCTGAAGTCAGTGACCCTTTACCCGGCACAGATCTTGGGCGTAGCTGACAAAATGGGTTCGCTCGAGGTCGGTAAGATGGCGAACGTGGTAGTCACGGACGGCGACCTGCTTGATCCGCGAACGAACATCAAACACATGTTCATCAACGGCCGTCTGATCCCGTTGACCAGCCGCCACACGGACCTGTTCGACAGCTTTAAGGACAGGAAGTAGGGAACTTCAGCTTTTGCGTAGCTGGGAAAGCACCTCGGGGAACCGGGGTGCTTTATTGTTTTTGCGGGATGTCTTCGCCTTCGGGGAAGAATTGGAGGGAGGCGGAGTTTAGGCAGTAGCGTTGGCCGGTGGGGGGCGGGCCGTCGGGGAACACGTGGCCCTGGTGGCCGCCGCAACGGGCGCAGCGGATCTCGATGCGGATCATGCCGTAGCTTGAGTCTTTTATGTTTTCGAGATGATCTTTGTCAAAGGGCGAATGGAACGAAGGCCAGCCGGTGCCCGATTCGAACTTGTGCTTCGAGGTAAAGAGCGGCAGCCCGCAGAGGCGGCAGGCGTAGGTGCCGTCCTGTTTGTTGTCGAGCAGAGTTCCGCAGAATGGAGGTTCGGTGCCCTGGTCGAGCAAAACGCGGTATTCTTCTTCATTCAGATCTGCCGCGAGGCGTTGAATGTTCTCGGCGTCGAGGGGAGTGATGTCGTATCCTGATTGTGAAGTGCTCATATTGATCGCCGCTGGAAGCCCCGGTCGCTACGGTTCCCGGTACTGACTTAGGTGCCGGGCGTTACAGCTCCCGGTTCTGACTTTCGGAAAGCAGCTTTTCTAGCTTTCTCAGGCGCTGGGCCATTTCTCCTAGTTTCCGATAAGCAGATGTCGACCGCAACCATTCGCGGTTGTCGAACGCGGGTACGCCGGACATTATTTTGCCGGGTTCAATGTCGTGGCTGGTGGCTGACTTTGCGGTTAGCACGGCGTCGTCGCCGACTTTTAGGTGGCCGGCAATGCCTACTTGGCCCGCGAGGATTACGCGTTTGCCGATGACCGAGCTACCGGCTAGGCCGGTTTGCGCGCAGATGAGAGCGTCTTCGTCGACGGTGCAGGAATGGCCGATCTGGACCATATTGTCGATCTTGGCGCCCCGGGCGATGCGGGTTTCGCCCATTGCGGCACGGTCGACGGCGGAGTTTGCTCCGATCTCAACATCATCTTCGATGATCACTCGTCCGGTCTGCGGGATCTTGAGCCAGCGCCTGTCGGGTTGGCGTGCGTAGCCGAAGCCGTCGGCGCCGATGGTCGTGTTGTTGTGGATGATGCAATTATCGCCGATCTCGCAATATTCGCGAATCGTGGAACCTGCGTGGACGACGGTGTTCTCACCTATCGACACGCCTTCATAGATCGTGACATTTGGGTAAAGAATCACCCCGTCAGCGATGGTGCAGTGCTTTCCGATGACGACGTTAGCGTGGATCTCGGCTGACTCTGAAATATCGGCGGTGCCGTCGATGACTGCGGCGGGATGAATCGATCCCAGAGCCATGCGCTGCGGGTGGAAGATGCGAAGCGCCTTTGCGTAGGAGAGGTAAGGATCTTTGGATCTAAGCAGGACGATGTCATCGCGTCCCGGGTCGACATTATCAGCGATGAAGATCGCTGCGGCCTTTGTGGTGGCGACTTGCGGGGTATATTTAGGGTTTGCGAGGAACGTGACCTCGGCGGGACCAGCCTTATCAAGCGGAGCCACCGCCGTGATCTCGATATCTTCGGTCAGATCGTCGACCGAGGCTCCGGTTTTTTCCGCAAGTTCCGAAAGCTTCATACAAAGTCAGATACATCCTTGAAAAAAAGTTAGGGGCTGTGCAACACTAGTTTTAACAGACAAGATTACCCCAAGCAAAGCGCCCATCGTCTTTTGCCTCTTCCCGAATCCGATCTTAAGAAGTACCAGGAGTTAAAAGCTGTATGAACGAAAAGAACCCCAATCAGTCGGGAAAAAAGACCACTGCCGAGGACTATCTTGCTGCGGAGCGTGGTGGTGTTGTGCGAAGTGAATTTATAGACGGCCGGGTGGTGGAACGGCCCGAGTCGAACCGCTGGCATAATCTGATCGTGTCTAACACGGCGATCATTATCGGCGGACGCATACAGGGGCACAAATGCGACATTTACATCAGCGACATGCGGGTGAAGTTCAAGAACGGTTCAATAAGTTATCCCGACCTAGTTATCGTGAACGGGGAGCCATCGTTTGGCGATGCCCGGATGGATCTGCTACTGAACCCCACGGTGGTCATCGAGATCTTTTCTTCGAACACAGACACGGCAGGGAAATCGCGAAAGCTTGAAAGCTTTCTTGAACTAGACAGTATCAAAGAATGCCTGCTGATAAAGCAGGACGAGATGCGGGTAGAGCACTACGCGAAGCAGAATCACAAACAGTGGATCTACAGAATCTATAACGAACGCGACGATGTTATCTCGCTGGATTCTGTAACCTGTAAGCTTTCGCTGCAAGAGATCTATGCGCAGATCAAGCTCGGGCATCAACTGCTTAGCTCGACGGCCGCGAATTAACCTTACATCATTGAAACGGGGTCGATCTCGAGGTGCACGATCTTGAGGTCGGTCCCGCTTGTTTCTGCGCGAGCGAATGCTTGGTCGAGCGTTTCGCGTAGAACGACGCGCGACGGTGATTTCACGATGATCTGAAACCGGTACTCGTTTTTGATCCGGGCGATAGGCGCCGGGGCAGGGCCGAGGATGCGGCTTGCCCGGTCGGGACTCGAGAGGTCCAGTGCATCGCGGAGCAATTTCGCCGAACGCATGGCGTAGTTTTGATCGCGATGTTTGATCATTATCGATGCCAAAACGACGAAAGGCGGATAGTTCATGCGCTGGCGGTAGCGGATCTCTTCCGTATAGAAGCCGTCGAAATCCTGCTCAGACGCATGGCGGAGAGCATAGTGCTCCGGATAGTAAGTTTGGATCAGCACTCGGCCCGGCAGCGAACCGCGTCCGGCCCGCCCCGCGACCTGGGTGAGCAGCTGGAAGGTGCGTTCCGCGGCGCGGAAATCGGGGAAGCCGAGGCCCGCGTCGACCGATACGACGCCGACCAAGGTCACGTTGGGGAAATCGTGGCCCTTGGCGATCATCTGAGTGCCGACGAGCATATCGATCTCGCCGCGGTCGAAGGCGAGAAGGGTCTTGGTCATTTCGCCTTTTCGTGTCATCGAGTCACGGTCGATGCGGACGATCTTGAGGTGCGAGAATTTCTTGATGAGCACATCCTCGATCTGCTCGGTGCCCTGGCCAATGAAGTAGAGAAAGGTGCTTTCGCAAAATGGGCATTTTGAGGGAGCCGTGGCGGCGTGGTCGCAGTAATGGCACACCATGCGGCCGTTGCGCCGATGATATGTCATCGTGATGTCGCAGTTCTTGCATCGGAGGCGTTCACCGCATGAACGGCAGAGCACGAATGAAGAGAAGCCGCGGCGGTTTAGCAGGATTATCGACTGTTCGCCTTTGCGGTGTGCTTCGTCGATCGCTTCGATGAATTGCGGTGCGAGAATTACGTCCTTGCCGCCAAATCGTTTGAAGACCTCGCGCATATCAATGAGTTCGGCTTTTGCGAGCGGGCGACCGCCGATTCGATGCGGCAATTGCAGATACCGATACTTGCCTGTCTTTGCATTGTGAAATGTTTCGAGCGACGGGGTAGCCGAGCCGAGTAGGGCAACGGCTGACGCCATGTGAGCGCGCATGACTGCGACATCGCGGGCGCTGTAATAGGGGGATTCGTTCTGCCGGTAGGACGGGTCGTGTTCTTCGTCGATGATGATGAGGCGGAGATTGCCGAGAGGCGCGAAAATGGCCGAACGCGTGCCGATGGCGATGCGGGCAGCTCCGGAGCGGATCCGCCGCCATTCATCGAACCGTTCACCGGGGGAAAGGCTTGAGTGAAGAATGGCCACTTTGCGGCCGAAAACTGCACGCAGCCTGCGCGAAAATATCGGAGTCAGCGAGATCTCAGGCACGAGCATCAGTGCCGAACCGCCTCGTTCCAGCGTAGAACGCATGGCGCGAATGTAGACCTCTGTTTTTCCGCTGCCGGTTATTCCGTGAAGGAGGAACGCTTGAAATTGGTTGTCTCCTAACGCTTTTTCAATCTCTTTCAGCGCACCTTGTTGTTCAGGGTTGAGCGTGAGCTCCGGATGCCGAAGGCCGTCAGTATCAGTTATCGGATCACGTAAGATCTCGCGGAGATAGATCTCGACGACCCCCGAACGAGCGAGGGTCGTCACCGGCGATGCGGCGACGCCGGCTTGATCGAGAAGTTCTTGGAAGAACATATCGCCGCCGTGATCGCGGAGGGTGTCGATCACTTTCTGGCGGAGGTCGGTGAGTTTTGCCGGAATATCGGCATTGTCGATGAGCCTTACGGCTTTGCGGAGCTTCGGTTTGAGCTTTGGTTTATACGCACGTTCTTCGAGTGCGATAAAGCCCAACTTCGCCAGGTCGCGAATTGCCCGGCTGGCGGGTGCTTTCCCGTGTTTTTTTTCGATCTCCCCAATGGCGCGTTCACGTATTGTGTGGAGGTCGTTGAGAATCTCCCATTTAAGGGCTGTCGATACTTGAGGGTCATGTATAAGCCCGGCTTCTGTGATACGAACGATGCGTTCGGATGCGGTGTTTATCCCAGCGGGCAGGGAAGCCTTTAGGACCTCGCCCCATGCGGCGGCGTAGTAATCTGCGGTCCATTTTGTTAGTGCGATTATCTCTTCGGATAAGAGCGGTTTTTCGTCAATGAGCTCGATGGCATCTTTTATCAGCGTGGGGTCGAGGTCAGGCGAGCCGGAGAGGTCGGAACTGAACCCCACAGCATAGCCGATCATGGATCGTTTGCCAAAAGGGACGGTCAGGCGCGAGCCGATCGCAGTCTTGTCGCGTAAACCCAAAGGCAGGCGATAGGTGAAATTTCGTCTGATCGGTATGGGCAGTGCCACCGCTACGAAAAGACGATCATCGGCCGGAATGTCACTGACTTGAGGCATTGTTGGATGGTCTGGCAAAATGATAACCTATTGAAACTTCATAGCGAAATCTGCTTATTTCTGACAGACATGGATACATTGACCAAACTCAACGACAAGCCGGTGCGCAGCTACTCTGGTTTCATCATCGGCGGATTGATCGGCGTTGTTCTGATCGCGATTGTGGCGATTTACATACTGCAGCAGCCGTCACGAGAGGAGCAGATCGCGACAGTTTTAGCGACGGCACATCAACCGGGCGCGCCGGAGTTTGAAGAGCTTGCCAAGGATATTGTGATCTCAACTGGTGAGAACACGGTCGAGTCGCCGAATGCTTTCGGATCTATCTCGATGTTCATTGTCGGGACTGTACGCAACAACGGGCAAAGGTTGATAACCGTGCTGGAAGTAAACGCAGCAGTCGTCGATCTAGAAGAAAACGTGATTCGCGAAAAGCGCGTTTTGGTCGTACCGGCCCAGCAGCCGCAGTTAGGCGCGGAGAGTTCTGTGCCTGTAACGCTCAGCATTGATGGATTTTCTACTAAAGACGATCGGGCAAATATCCGCTGGAGCGTTACGGCGATCCGGGCCGGCAGTTAAGCCGACACCTCATCAGCTTTTGTTTCCCTAACAAATAAATCTTCGAGCGATTGCTTTACGGGAGTGACCGAGACCAATCGGCCGCCGTTCTTTCTGATCATCGGGAAGACACGGTCGATATCTTCTTCGGCGAGTACCTCGATCCTTGCACCTGAGGGATGGAAGGCGGTCGTTGCGCCGGCGACCGCGGTTAGGTCTTCGTTTAATGCCACCGGGCTAACGCCGCTCACCACGATCTCGAAAGAGCGAGTGCCGCCGGTCTCGGATAGCAGATCGGTTAGGTTGCCCGTAGCTGCGAGGCGTCCTTTTCTCAGGATAGCTACTTCATCGCAGAGCGATTCGACGTCAGAGAGGATGTGGGTGGACATGAAAACGGTGGTGCCTTTTTCGCGCAGGCCGACGATGAGTTCCCGTATCTCGCGGCGGCCAATGGGGTCAAGGCCGCTCATGGGCTCGTCAAGAAATACAACCTCAGGTGAGTTGATGAGAGCTTGGGCGAGCCCAACGCGTTGCAGCATTCCCTTTGAGAACTTTCGAAGCTGGCGATCCCAGTCTTTCTCGCTCAAGCCCACGCTGGTGAGAAGTTGCTCGGTTCGCGTTTTTCGCCTTTCCGTCGAAAGGCCGAAGAGTTCGCCGAAATAGTTCATTATCTCGCGGGCCGTCAGGTAATCGTAGAAATAGGGGTTCTCGGGGCAATAGCCGATCGAGGAATGCATCTGCACGTCTGAAATATCACGGCCAAGGATCTTTGCCATCCCCTCGGTTGGGTAGAGCAGGCTCATCAGGATCTTGATAGTGGTCGTTTTGCCGGCTCCGTTGCCGCCGAGGAAGCCGAAGATCTGACCGCCCTTGACGTTGAGATCGAGGCTATCGAGCGCGCGGACTTTGCGTTTGCGCCAGAATCCGGTTTCGTAATCTTTCGAGAGGTTGTTTATCTCAATAACGTGGTTCATTGGTTGTTGCGATTACGCGGAGCCTTGGGTATTGGGGTAGTGGCTGAAAGCTGCGATGTGCAGGTTTCAGTATCAAGCCGGTATGGCTCGCCTGCCGGATCCACAAGCTCCAAATCGGGATTTATTCGGAAATCTTTGTTGTGGGGCAGTTTGACGCGAGTTAGCAGTTGAGTGATCTCCCTGAAGCTGCGGGGGCAACGGCCCGTGCTGCTTTGGACGTCGGCAAGTACCTTGTCAATAGCGTCGCGTTCATCGAGTGAGTCGAGCTCCATCAGTCGAAGCCGTGCGTTGTTGCGGCTTTGCTCGTCTTCGGCCTCTGCGAGGAGCTGATTGTATATGCCGCGGGCGGTTTCGCGGCTACCGCCTTCGGTCTGCATGGCTGCGACCATCTGTCGCATGAAGACCGGCGCACCCGGAATCGTTGATCCGCGTTCGTATGTTTCGGCTGCTTTTTCGTAATCTTCGAGCCGCCAGTGGATATAGCCGAGGTATTGATAGAGCCTCCAGGCTTCGGGATTGGCGGCGATGCCTTTTTCCGTCAGGCTGATCGCGAGTTCCGGGTCTATCGCGGGCAGGACGCTGGCGCCGTAGGAATATGCCGGCATGAAATGCGGGTCGAGGTCGGTGGCATTGTCGAGAAACGGATAGAGCAGCCGCGGGTTGAGCGTGGTCAGATCTTCGAGATTTATGTCGGCATCGCCGGCGCCGATGATTTTGTTGCCGACATATTGGAGCGACCACATCCAGTACCAGTCGGCAATGAGCCCTTCGGCGCCGAGGGCCCAGCCTTTGAGACGCTTACCCTGAAAGGCGAGGTCCGAATCAGAATATGCTTCGGGCAATCGTACGCGGTTATTTGCGGTGAAATTGCTGATCGCATATACGCCGAAATATCCCGCGATGAGGATGATGAATAGAGTGATGATCTGTATTGAGATTCGCCCCATCTATTTGAAATTCCGGCGTTGAAAGACGAAAGCCGCGATGGCGAGCATTATTACAACATAAACTAAGGCGTAGGCGGTCGCACCGAGCATCATTTCGGCATTCGGAACGAGTCCGTTAGCGGCTTCGCTGCGGAACGAGAATAATTGCAGATTTGGCAGCACGTAGTAGATGATCTCGAACACGATCCGAGCGACTTCGGAGCCGAGGGCTTGGCCGAGATCGCGCAGCGATGTGCTGAGATGACCGATCAGGAATACGAGAAACGTGAGCAAGGCGGAAAGCGCCGCCGAGGAGAATGAGGAGAAGACGATGGCGACGGAGGTGACGATCGCGAGTTCGAGGAAGATGAGGTATATCGCTCCCCATATGGAGAAGACCAGTTCGCGGTCGCCGACGTAGGCGAGGGCTGCGACCACGCCTAGACCCATCACGACAATGTTGATCAAAAGCGTGAGGCAAAGGCCCAAGTATTTACCGATGATGAACTGAGGTCGACTAACGGGCTTGGCGAAGATGGCGAAGACCGTGCGTTTTTCGATCTCTTTAGATACAAGCCCAACGCCAACAAAGATGGCGATAAAAACCCCGAACAGCAGCATCGCATTAAGGCTGATGTTCACGATCGTCCGAGCTTCCTGCCCATCGGTCAGATCCCCAAGCAAAACCGCACAGCCAATCACCAAGAGCACAAAAATGACAAGGTTATACAGAATGCGGTCACGAACCGCTTCCCGGAAGGTGTTTCTGGCTATGATTGTTATTGATCTCAAGGCGAATTAAAACGAATGTGCGAACAGGAATTTCCAGAAATATATTAATCGAATTTCCTAAAAGTGAAAAGGCAATTTGCGCTATGGAGCCGTTTGGGTGAAGTTGAAGCTAAAACGTTCCTCGGGGAAGCGGATATCGCGTTCTTCCTTGACGGCGTAGAGTGCGATGTGCGGTAAAAGATCCATCACCTCAGCGTTATCTTTGTTTTGAAAGGCTGCCTGAGTTGCCTTGAGGGGACTTTCAGTAAGAAGGGCCCACCAGGTACGCGTTTGGCGAGGGTTGATCTGCAACGCACGATCGAGATAAGTTTTTGCGGCGTCATGCTTTCCGTTGTGTTCAAGCAGGGCTGCGTAGCGGGTAAGTACGAACGGCGACCGCGGATAAAGGCTAACGGCTTTGGCGAACGTCGCTTCCGCGCCCTTGTAATCGTTGGCGAGTGCCTGCGCAGAGGCGAGGTAAGAGAAATCTGCCGAGCGTGCGAGTCCGAGTCTTATCGCATGTTGAAAATGCGGGACGGCATCGGCGTATCTTTCTGCTTGCAGTAGCCGAAGAGCTAGGACATATGGCGCGTCGGCGTTTTCGTGATCGAGCCACATTGCTCTTTCGTATAGCGGAATGGCTTTGGCTAGGTCGGGTTCGGATGTCGCAGACGCGGCGATCGCTGCACTCGTTACACGGAGGGAGGAATAGCCCGCGAGGAGAATACAGGCCAGAGCTCCGGCAGCGAAACCCAGTTTGTAAGTCGCAGGAGAGACGGTGGTGAGCGGCTCACCCTCTTTTGACGGTGTGAATAGAAAGCGTGCAGCCACGGCGAGAACGAAAAAGAACATCAAGCCGTTTTGCATAACCCTAAACGAATACGATGTGACCAAAGAACTCGCGAGGAACATAGCGATTCCGAGAAGGGCTGCGATGGAATAGAGCGGCTGGTGCCGAATTCGCCGGAGGGCAGAAATGCCAAGCATTGCGATGCCGATCAACAGCCAAACAAGGATCGAAACTCCGACTACGCCAAGTTCCGCGGCGATCTGAAGAAATTCATTATGCGCGCGCTCGGGAATCTCGCTCTCGGCTTGTGCCAGATATGGATTTGACGGGTCTGCGGCGGCGTAGTTCGCACGGTAACGGTTCGTCTCGAATCCGAAGTTGTCCGCGCCGATGCCGACGATGGGATTGGCGGCGAACATTGTGAGCGACACGCCGATCATTAACTTGCGAAAGTCATTGCTGTTAGCCGTCGCCCCACCTTCGTCTTTAATGCGGGCGACTATTGGAATATCGCCGCGGGAGCTGAAAAATGATGGGATGTGAAATGGGAGCGGAGAAAGAATAACGGCCACGGCGATGACCGCGAGCTTTTTGCGATAGTGATGAAAGCGGGGGAATAGCAAAATGACGGTCGCCATCGTGACGAATGAGGCCGCAAACAGGATCAGATTGATCCGCCCGAGTCCGCTAAATATTAGAAGCCCGAGCATGACCAGAACGGCTACACCTGCGTAAAACTTTCGACCTTTCAGCGTTATTGTTGCAGCGAGCAAAAGCGGGAAAATGGTGTTAGCTTGTTCGCCGTACTTTGAATAGACCATTCCAAGATTAACACCGCCTTCGAAATAGAGGTAGGTGGCATATCCGGTTGCCGCAAGTACACCGAAAAATGCGAGCGACAGCCCGGGAACAAGAAGGAGTTTTCGCAGGTTCGCTCGGGATTGAACAAGGTGCCGGACGGCTATGTAGAATATGAGGTAGCAGGTCCAGACGAGCGTGTGATGAAGAGCGGATCGCGGCGACGCGGCCCAAATCATTGACAGTCCACTCCAGGTGATGAAGATGAGTACGGGGAGGATGATCCAGGTGAATTCGGTCTTGGAGATCTGAAGAGCGTGTCGGCAGTTCTGATAAGCGCGGTAGGCGACAATTAAAGTAATGAGAAGAAATACTGAGGCAGTTAGCTCGACCCTCCATGAATGCATGAAGGTGTTCCAAACAGGCGGGATCGAGATGAGCAGCGCGAGCATGACCGCTGCCCAGCCGAAGGCGAAGAGGGTGGCGGGGTTGCGGTAGTCTAGCTGACGGAGCGGGGTTAACATGACAAGGTTGAGGGTGCGAGGCAAGAAGTGAGAGGTCAAAGGGAAAGAGAAGCGACCATCGAAATGATCGCTTCTCTGTCAAACGTAAGGCACTTAGTTAGTACTAGTTGCCCATCGGGGTTCCGTTGGTGTACGAAGCACCAAGTGCTGCCGAACCGATAAGAGCCATCGAGCCAGGACCGCCGCCGGAAGGAAGCACTTCAGCACCGATAACACCGTCGGTAGCGATACCGAAGTTTCGCGTACCGGTTGCCGTCAGACCAGCATTGCCGGTCGGAACCGCACGGATAGCAAACGATGCCGGGCTAGGCGTGCCTGCCGAGACAACGTTGAAGTTCAACATCGTGAATGCATAGCCGCTCTTTGTTGCGGTAGCGCTTCCGAGCTGTGAATCGATCAGGCCCGACGTGTTGAGGATCGGAAATCCACTGGTTCCAGCTGTGCCGCTCGTTCCAGCGTAGTTGCCGTTACCTGACGTCGCCTGGTATGTCGCCTGGGCACCGTGGAGGGTACGCAGGGAAGAAACTGCTGAACCTTCGTTAGCTGAACGACGTGCAGCCAAGAGGTTCGGGATGGCGATCGCTGCGATAATACCAATGATAACAACAACGATCAATAATTCGATAAGCGAGAAACCTTTCTGATTTTTCATTTCTAGTTCACAATCTCCTAAAGTTTTGAGTTCAAGTCTGATATCTACCTTTCCCAGGCAATGTGGCTAGTACAAGAGCCGTGCCAAAGGGGTAAACCAGGTTAAACATTAACGAAGGTCTTGTGTTTAGAAGGGTTGGGCGATTTCACGGGTAGGCGTGGTGCGGCGGTCAAAGCACAACTACTCGGGCTTCTTCACAGAAAGTGGCAAAGGGCTACTGACAATTTGTGTCAGTTTTGAGCTATTCCGACGCTCGCATCTTGGCGGTGAGATTTCGGATGCTGTGTTTGTCCAGGAGGTGGCGAAGCGAGCGGACCTGCATATCGAGGAGGTCTGCGGCTTTGGTCTGATTACCTGAGGTACGACGCATTGCCTCGAGAACGTAGGTTTTCTCGAGGTTGTCGATATGGGCGGCTAGATTAATGCCTTCATCTGGGAGGTCGAAGTCGCTTTTAATGCGTTCGGGGTTATAGTTCGTGATGTCGTCGGGAAGCCGTTCAGGTTGGATCTGGTCGGTTCGTTCGAGGGCAACGGCTCGTTCGATGGTGTGCTCCAGTTCACGGACATTGCCGCCCCATACATAGTTTCGCAGGAGCTGCAGCGCGTTCGGCGAGACGGTAACGTCGCGGCCGGTCTGATCGCAGAATTTCTTTACGAAATGCTTTACAAGTTCCGGTATATCTTCTTTACGCTCACGAAGGGGTGGCAAGTGGATGGGAATAACCGAAACGCGATAAAAAAGGTC
>JACDAK010000171.1 GCA_013695495.1 Blastocatellia bacterium
CAACTATTCTTATTGATACGATAAAATCCGTTAAGTTTGATTATAATGCAACTTTATCGAAGAATAGAACGGCAAACCAGCAAATTCTAGCCCATGGCCGTCCGCACCGCAAAACCCATCCGCACACTCGAATCACCGAGATTCTACCTCGGCGTCGACGGCGGCGGAACTAAGACACACATCGCCCTCATCAACTCACGTCACGAACTCGTCGCAGAGGCATTCGCCGGCCCATCTAACCCCCTCCGCGTCGGCGTCGAAACCGCCGTCAGCAACATCGGCAAAGCCGTTAACGAAGCTTGCGAGATCGCCGACGTCTCGCGCTCTGAGATCGCCGCCGCCACCTTCGGCCTCGCCGGCGTTCGCCGCGGCGACCTCCGCACGCGCGTCGCCGAACGCTTCCGCCAATCGTTCCGCATCGGCGAGATCACAGTCGTAACCGACGCCGAGGTCGGATGGTACGGCACCACCCTCGGCAAACCCGGCATCGTCGTCATCGCAGGTACCGGCTCGATCTGCTTCGGAAAAAATGCCGAAGGCGAGTCTGCTATCGCAGGGGGATGGGGCCCCCTAGCCGGCGACGAAGGCGGCGGCACCGGCATCGGCCGCCTCGCCCTCCAGGCCGTCGCAAAAGCGTCCGACGGCCGCGGAATCCCAACCACTCTCACCGACTGTGCATCCGAATATTTCAGAGCCTCCGGCCCCGAGAATCTCATCGTCGCCATTTATTCGCCGCAGATCGATAACATGCGCATCGCCGGCTTCGCCCGGCTCGTTGTCGAAGAGGCCGTCGCCGGCGATCAGGTCGCAACCGATATTCTCCGCCTCGCTGGCGAAGAACTCGGCTCCGCCGCCTGCGCCGTCATCGGGCGCCTCGGCCTCGCTCGCAAAAAGATCCCCGTCGGCTGCGTCGGCAGCATCTTCAACGCCGGTGAAATCCTCACCGCGCCGATGTTCAAAGTGATCGCCCGAGTGGCTTCCAGGGCTTACATACTCTCTCCCAAACTGACACCGGCCAACGCAGCCGCTATAATGGCAACTCAGTCACCTTCGGTCGCAAGATGAAGCATTACATACTTATACTCCTGGTCACAGTTTTTCTGACGGTCGCGTCAGTCGCTCAACCGTCACCGCAACCTGACTCGCCGCTTTTCATCGTTCACAAGCCGAAAGCTGAATACCCGACCTCAGAGGGCGGCACTGTGTGTATCACGGGCACCGTCCGTTTGCGAATTGAGTTTCTCGCGTCTGGTGAGATCGGAACAATTACATTGATATCCGAGCTACCCATCGGCGCCACCGAAATTGCGATCGAAGCGGCTCGAAAGATCGTTTTCGTCCCGGAAAGGCGAAATTTCGAGAATGTGACTGTACACAAGATCGTCTTTTACAACTTCGGAATTGATTAGTGCTTCCCCTAACCGAACAAGACAACCCAAACACCTCCTCCATCGACACCGCGTCGACGCTCAAGGCACTGCGCCTCATAAACCACGAAGATAAACTCGTCGCTCACGCCGTCGAAAAAGTACTCCCCCAAGTCGCCCTAGCGACGGACCAGATCGTCGACCGCCTCAAAAACGGGGGCCACCTCTTCTACATCGGCACCGGCACCAGCGGCCGACTCGGCGTGCTCGATGCTTCCGAGATCCCGCCCACGTTCGGCGTCTCCCGCGACCTCATCCAAGGCATCATCGCCGGCGGCTACGACGCCCTATACAAAGCCACCGAAGCAAGCGAAGACGACAAGAACGCCGGCGCGAACGACCTAGAATCCCGAGGCATCAGCCAAAAAGACGCCGTCATCGGCATCGCCGCATCCGGCCGCACGCCCTACACCATCGGGGCCGTCGAATACGCCCGCAAGCTCGGCTGCTTCACCGCCTGCATTGTCTGCACCCCCGACTCGCCCCTGGCGGACATCGCCGACATCGCCATAGAACCCCTCGTCGGCCCCGAAGCCATCACCGGCTCCACCCGCATGAAAGCCGGCACCGCACAAAAACTCATCCTCAACATGATCTCGACCGTGACGATGATCCGCCTCGGCTACGTCAAAGGCAATCGCATGACCAACCTCCGCCCTTCCAACGAAAAACTCCGGGAACGCACCCTCCGCATCCTCATTACCGAGACCGGACTCGACAACGACGCGGCAGCCGAACTCCTATCAACAGCCAACGGCGACCAGCGTGTTGCCCTCGTTATGCACCTAGCCGACGTCACGCCGCCAGCCGCCCGCGAAGCCCTAGAGAACAACAATTTCATCGTCCGACAGGCCGCCCGATCCCTCAAGAAATGAGCGAATACCCAGCAGATCTACTCAACTACGCCCTCGAACTCGCCACCGAGTGGGGCGAAAATTTCCACAAACCCATCAACGAACGTCTCACCACTAAATTCCCCGGCCTCTCAGACACCCAGATCACCGAGATCACTGACATCGTCCGAGCCGCCGATTATAAGATCTATGCCTCGCCGAACGCGAACTCGCCGGCGAGATCTCAGAGGGCGACATTGCGCGCCTCGCTCGCGAAGAGATACCCTGGATCGACAACGACCACGCACTCCGCCTCAAAACCATCGGCATGTACTACGCCCGTCGCTAAATCCTGCCCCCACCGATTTGACCAAACGCCGATTTTCCGATAAAAACTTCTTATCGCTTTTCGCGAATCTGACGGTTCTGCTTATCGGTACTCTCAATATATGGGGTTTTCTTCCGTAGATTATGTGATCTTGATCGCATACCTGCTCGGCATCACCGCATTCGGCGTGATGTTCCGAAATACTCAGAGATCCGCCACCGATTACTTCGTCGGTAACAAAAACACCCATTGGTTCGTTATCTGTGCTTCTATCGTCGCGACAGAGACGAGTACGTTGACCCTGATCGGCATCCCGGCCATCGCATACGCTAACTATCAGTTCCCCGAACAAGGTGGCAATTTCGCGTTTCTCCAGATAGTCTTCGGCTACATCGTTGCCCGGTTCATCATCAGCGTTCTTTTCATCCCGGCATATTTCAAAGGCGACCTCCAAACGGCATATAAACTGCTCGAAAATCGTTTCGGCGGCTCGGTGAAAAACGCCGCGGCGTCGCTCTTTATGGTGGTGCGGGCCGTCGGCGACGGAGTCCGCACCTTCGCAGCCTCGATCGTCATCGCCGCCGTCCTCGCATTTTCACTGCCCGATTTTCCACAGCTTGCGGTCGTTTCGATTCTCATCGTGGGTATCCTGACCTTGATTTATACATATCAGGGCGGGCTCATTGCCGTACTTTGGACTGACCTCATTCAACTTGTTATTTACGTATCAGGGGCCGTTATCGCCGCCGTCATCGTTTGGAATGCCATTCCCGGCGGATGGGAGGAGATTCGCTCCGTCGCATCTGCGGGCAACAAATTCGAATTTGTATCCTTCGAGTTAGACTTCACTGTACCCTTCACATTCTGGGCAGGGCTGATCGGCGGCACATTCCTCACCACCGCATCTCACGGCACCGACCAGATGCTCGTCCAGCGTTTGCTTGCCTGCCGCAACGAAAGCGACGCGAAAATGGCGATTATCACCAGCGGATTCATCATCCTCTTCCAATTCGCTCTGCTGCTTTTCGTCGGCGTTCTTCTCTACGTTTTCTATTCTCACTTCACGCTCGCTGACAGCTCGCTGGCAGCGGCAAACTGTCTCGCTGAGAGAAAATGTGACGGCATATTTCCAAAGTTCATCGTGGAACAGCTCCCAACCGGCGTCGCCGGCCTTATGATCGCCGCCCTTACGGCCGCAGCGATGTCTACGCTTTCAAGTTCGCTCAACTCACTCGCGTCGAGCAGCATCCTGGATTTCTATAAACCGCTGGTCAACCCCGACGCCGACGACCAAAAGCTCCTCAAACTCTCCCGCTGGCTTACCGCCGTATGGGGCGTCATACTCATCAGCATCGCGTTCCTTTCGCAGGGCGTCGGATCAGTCCTAACGTTCGGCCTTTCCATCGCATCGCTAATCTACGGCCCCATGCTGGGAGCTTTTCTGCTGGGTGTTTTGACAAAACGTGCAAACGGGACGGGCGTCGTTGTTGGAATGGTCGCGTCTTTGATCTCGATGGTGTTGATATGGAATCTCACACCCATCGCATGGACATGGTACGTTCTGATCGGCACGTGCATCTGCTTTTCCGTTGGTTATTTAGTTAGCCTCGTAATCGGGAACGGAGAGCCGGCACCTGAAACCGAGCATCCATCCGATCGATCTGATTTGTAATGGCCTTATCCTTTATTAGAAGCATTTGCTGTATCGCCTTGTTGGCGCTGCTCTCGGCCGCTCCGCGAACCGCGGCCCGCGATCAGCAAACTCAGAAGTTTCAGCCTTCCCGTGCGGCGTGGCAATGGGCAGACAAGACGCTCGCAAAAATGTCGGTCGATGAGAAGATCGGCCAGCTCATCCACGTCGGCATCAATGCCAAATACGCGCACCGCGAAAGTGCCTTCTATAAAGAACTCCACCGGCACGTAACCGAGAATAAGATCGGCGGCATCATCTTCTTCGTCGGCCCCGTTTACGAAACGGTCCACCTCGTTAACCGTATGCAGGCCGCGGCAACAACGCCGCTTCTCATCTCGCTGGATGCCGAAACCGGGGTCGGCATGCGCTTTCTCGACGCCAACGTATTCCCGTGGGCGATGGCTGTCGCCGCCACCGGCGAGCCCGACCTTGCACGCCGCATGGGCGTCATCACCGGCCGCGAGGCCCGCGCCCTCGGCTTCCATCACGTTTTCGCCCCGGTCGTCGACATCAACAACAACGCCGCCAACCCGGTCATCAACGTCCGCAGCTTCGGCGAGGACCCCGAGGACGTCGCCCGATTCGCCAACGCCTTCACGGCCGGCCTACAAAGCCAACGAATCATCGGCACGGCAAAACACTTCCCCGGCCACGGCGACACAAACGTTGATTCTCATCGCGGCCTGCCGATCATTGACTTGAACCGCGACCGCCTCAACCAGATCGAGTTGCTTCCCTTTCGCCGAGCCATCGAAGCAGGCGTCGCATCCGTCATGATCGGCCACATCGCCGTTCCGCAGATCGACGGCGAAGAGATCAAACCGCTCGAGGAATATAAAGGCGGCGACGCCGAACGCGGCGCCGAGATCGTCGTACAAAAGGCGACCATCCCCGCATCGCTCTCTGCACCGATCCAGACCGGGATTCTACGTGGCGAGATGAAGTTCGACGGACTTATCGTTTCCGACGCCCTCAGCATGAGCGGCCTCACGCTCTATTTCACTCAGGAAGAAGCCGGCGTCCGGGCCCTCCTCGCGGGCACCGATATCCTGCTCAAACCCGCCGATGTCGACGCCATGATCCGCGGCCTGAAAGCTGCCGTTGCCAGCGGTCGTATACCGGTGTCGCGCCTCGACGAATCGGTCCGCCGCCAACTCGCGTGGAAGTATGAGGTGGGCCTTGCAAAACAAAAGATCACGCCACTCGACCAGATCGACGCTATCGTCTCCGGCCCCGACTCGGCAGCCCTCGCCAACGCGATCGGCGAAAAAGCCGTCACACTTGTCCGTCACGAAAATAAAGGACTCCCGCTCGATCGAAATAAAGACATCGCCGTCATCGGCATCTCCAACGGCTTCGAAGGCCCTGCAACAATGGCTGCCCTAAACGCAAATCTCCGCAGCAGCGGCCTCAGATTCACATCCGTCTATTTACAGGAAAATTCGACCGCAGACCAGTTCGCCGCCGCACGAAAGGCAGCTGCCGAAGCCGACACGGTCCTCGTGGGCCTCTACGGCCGCGTCCGCACCGGTGCCCGCAACAGCGTCGGCATTCCCGAAAATGGCTCTGCCATCCTTCGCGAAGCCTTGGCCACGGGCAAACAGGTCATCGGTATCAGCTTCGGCAACCCGTACATTCTGTCGGAGTTCCCGGAACTGAAAACATACATCGTCGCCTACGGCGATATGCCCGGCCTCCAACGCGCCGCCGCCCGCGGCATACTCGGACAGCAAAATTTCACCGGCCGTTTGCCGATCTCGCTGCCCGGCCTTCACCCTCTCGGAACAGGAATTCAGATGACGAAATAAGCTTCATATGACTCAACGCTGGGAGATCCCAAACTTTCTCGAAACACGCAACGGCCGCCTCCACATCGACCGCGTCGACGCCGTTGAACTCGCACGCGCACACGGCACGCCGCTCTTTGTCTATTCCGAGCAGCGCATCCGCCACAACATCCAGCGGCTCCAACGCGTCGGCGATCACATCGGCTGCGCCCTCAAGCTCTGCTACGCTGCAAAAGCCATGTCCACTATGGGCATTCTCACCGCCGTGAAAGACGCCGACTGTGACATAGAGGTTAATTCCGGCGGCGAACTCTGGAAGGCTCTAAACGCAGGCTTCACCGGCGATCAGATCATCTTCAACGGCACGAGCAAACAGGTCTGGGAGATCGAGCTCGCGATAAACTCCGCCATCTACGCCGTTCAGGTCGACTCGCTCTACGAACTTTCCCTCATCGAAGAGATCGCCGAACGCCTCGGCAAGACCGCGAACGTCAGCCTCCGTCTCGTGCCCGAGATCGAAGCGAACACACACTCCGGCCTGCAAACCGCCCTCCTCACCTCCAAGTTCGGAATGATGCCCGACGAAGCGTTCACTGCTTTCACTCAGTACAAAGATTCGCGGCATCTTGCCCTTCTCGGCGTTCACCTCCACATCGGCTCGCAGATCCCCGAGGGCTCGCCCTACACGGAGGCACTAATGAGCATGTTCAAATGCCTGCTCCGCATCCGCGACGAATCCGGCATCGAGCTCCAGCACATCAACCTAGGCGGCGGATTCCCCGTTAATTACCTGCGCGACGACGCCATGGCAGAGTCCATCCCGGCCGAACAGGAAGAGATGTTCGCCGCAGATTTCGAACCCGCCGACGCCATCCGTACCGCATGGGCAAAAGTCCAGGAGTTTGCCGACGAGAACAACGCCGGCGAACTCCTCCGCAACATCACGCTGCTCCTCGAACCCGGCCGCAGCATTATCGCAGACACCTCCGTGTGCCTCACCGCTGTCCGCAATGCCAAACAGCGCCCCACCAACGGGCGCGAAGGCGCCATCGACCACTGGCTTCTCACCGACGCCGGCTTCAACCTCCTGCTTTCGATGGAAACCTACAAGTGGTACTACCACCTGATCTCCGCCGCCCGCTCCGGCGAACCGCACGAAACGCCCTATAAACTCGCGGGTCCCCTCTGCGACGGCGGCGATGTATATTTTGATATCGAAGGCGAAGGCCGCCTCCCCGATCACCGCCTCCTGCCCCAAGACGTAAACCCCGGCGAGATCCTAGCCCTCCTCAATTGCGGCGCCTATTCCTTGGCCCAAGCCTCACAATACAACGCCCGTTTCCTCCCCCCGGTCGTCCTAATAAAATCCGACGGCACCCCAACCCTCATCCGCCGCCGCGACAACTTTGAAGACCTGATCACTAACGATATCTGATTTGAGAAATGTGAGCCGATAGTACAATCAGCGAACCACGAGACGAGCCCCTCGTTGTATCTCCAACGTGGGTGCGTACTCAATGTGCAGAACACGACGAGGATCGTCGCTGACCGACTTCGATGATGCATGCAGAATGAGCGGCCTCATATCAATGACCCCGCCCTTACCCACCAGGCATTCAACAGGCTCCGCAAGTCCGCGGATGTCAGCGTTCTCATTCAAACGTGAATGGTGCCTTCCTTAGTTGAAACCGAGCCCCATCCGGAAGCTGACGGGGACCTCTCAACCGGCAACGCCGTATCCTGATGCCAAAAGACCAGCCAGTTAGCCTTCCCGGTCTTCGCGAAGAGCGTCGCCTCTGCCCGCGATCCGCTTCGTCAGCGATATCAGACGCCCGTCGTTCGCGATATCCCGCACCACCGAGTGCGAACCTCAAATTGCGAATGCCCGCCCGGCTTCGCCGAACCTCGAGATCTGCAAAAACCCCGGCGATCTCGTCGCATTCGGTATGCGTAACCACGTCTTCAGTGATCGCGTAGCCGCGCTCAAGCATAGCCAAACACTTACAACCCCGACCGCTCCGCCGACTCACGCAATATCGCCCGATCAGCTTCCGTCAGCGCCAGTTCCGACGCGTCGAAAAGCCCCGCCAGATTCGCCAACGCGATCGCTTTCGTGCTTTCCCCGCGTATCTCCGAGATGGTCGCAATATTCACCGACGCGATCTCACCTGCATGCCCAAGATCTCCTAGCTCTACAAACCGTCCAACGATCTCACCCAACGCTGCCGAACGCGCCGACATCTGCGGCACCTCCTCGATCAACGCCGCCGCTTCATTAAGCAACGTCTTAGCCTTCTCAGTGTCGCCTTCTTTCGCCGCAGCATCGCTCATCCCTATCAACGCAAACGCGCGGTTCTGATCCATCGCGATCGCATTCAAAGCCTGCCGCGCCTGATCCTCGTTCCCCTGAGTCGTCAAAATACGTGCGACCTGCCCCAGCGCCGACATCACCTGCTCATCATCTTCTATCGATTCCGCAACCTCTATCGCCCGTTCACCACGCTGAAATCCCGCAAACTGGGCAGAGATCGTCCCAAACAGAGCAAACTTGGCCTTGCTGTCCCGCGTCTCGCTCTCCCGCTGCGAACGCAAAATGTCATACGCCTCATCCAACGCTTCTATCGCCTCTCCCTTCTCACCCCGCTGCCAATAGTCCCGAGCAAATCCCAAAAGCACCGTCGCGATCTGCGTCTTATCCGCAACCGCATCAAGCGTCCGATCAGCCAGATCAACGCTACCGACCCGCAGAAATCCAAGCGAAACCGACGCCAGCAACCCATCCCGTTGAACGCTGTCCATCGCCTCCGCATAGCTCCTCGCCTTCTCAAGCGAACCGATCGCCTCCCCCTTCCGCCCGGCATCACCATACGCACCCGCTACCTCGACCAGCATCCTGATCCGCTCCACATCGTGCTCGATCTCAAGCGCTACAACGCTCGCCGTATCAAGATACTCCGCCGCCCGCTCGATATCCTCCTTCTCGATCCTCATCCCCGCCATCGCCAGCAACGCTGCTACCGACGAGGCTGGATAATCGATTTCCGAAAGCGTCTGCGTCGCCCCTTCTTCATCGCCGCTCTCAGCTTGCCGCACCGCGATCCCCGCCAGCACGCGGTCCGGATGCGCCGCCGAATCAATGATCTGCCGAGCCTTCACAAAATCCCCGTTCTGCGCCTTTACCAACGCGATCGTCTCCCGCGCCTGCGACTGCAGCCCATATTCCTCGATCGCGTCCGCCAGTTGCAGAGCATACTCATCATCGTCCGTCTCTGCACACTTCTGCGCCACACTTATCAGCAGCCTATCTCGCACATGCGGATCATCAACGCTGTTCGCAAGCTCCGCCGCCAGGTCAACTTCGCCGCGCGCCAAATACCGCGGAACAACCGCAGCGATCGCCTCCGCGCGGTCGTCGCTCCCCGAAATGTCTTCCGCCAAATAAGTAGCCGCCGCAAGCAGATCGCTGCCCGCGTCATCGATCGAAATAAAATGTTCAGCCATAATCAGTTTGAAAAGACGAGCCTTATCGAATCCGGCACCCAGTCCGACAGATCTTTCGCGATTGCACCCGCACCCGCCGCACGCAACTGTTCAGACGGCACTGTATTGGCAACGCCCAACACCGGCAGCCCCGCCTTTTGCGCCGACACAACCCCCGGCGGCGAATCTTCCACCACCAAACACTCAGAGTGCACCATCGGCAGCCCGCCCTGCGCTACCCGAAACCGATCGATCTGCCGAAATCCCTCACGATAACACTGCGGGTCCGGCTTGCACGCCGTCACATCATCCGCACTGATTATCGTTGAAAAATAAGGAGCCATCCCCTTCCTCTCCAACACAAAATCGATCTCTTCACGCCGTGCCATGCTCACAATCCCCAGCGTAAACTCCGAAGCCATCTTCTTCACAAAGTCTTCCACCCCCGGAAAAAGCGGCGGGTCTTCCTCCACTATCTTCCGCCAATGCGCCGTCTTCCCGCGCGTTCCCTGGCGAACCTTATCGTCGTCTACCGTCTTCCCCGCAGCCTCATAGATCGACCGCACGAACGTCCGATCGTCCATCCCCAGCCGCGAATAATACTCCTCATCGCTGATCTCGATCCCCTCTTCCTTAAAGATCGCGCGATACGCCTCGTGCTGGATCGGCTCGTCATCGATCACGACACCGTTAAAATCCATCAAAATTGCTTTGATCATATTTAGTTAATTGCGGTCTCCGCAGCGGCGGCTGGCGGCAACTCCATCTGCACCAACCCCTCAAATTGCACGTTATAAGCCACGCCCTTCACCGGCACCGACATCTCCTCTTCCGTCTCGCCTTTCGAATTCGCGATCCCCACACTCGCAAAATAACACGTCGCCCCATGAGCCTTCGCGTGCCTTACCAACCGCTCATAAACATCCATCCCTTCGTCAAACCGCCCTCGGCCCGGATACATATCCGTCCGCACAATAAAGAACGCCAATTCGCCATCCTTCATCGCCGTTATCTGCGGCTCGCTGTCCAGATCCGCTTCCCCATCCGCCGTCTCTATCCGCCAACCGTCCTTCTCTAATTGCTTATAAACGATCTCGATCCCGAAGGCATGAATGTCCAACGGCGTCATCATCTCCAACTGCTCCATATACCTACATCGTATATTTCACCGCAATTTTCAGCAACCTGACCCGAACGCAGACATTTCTGTCGAGGAGTACCGGCACCGGACAGGCACCGGACAGGCACCGGACAGGCACCGGACAAAACGGCCTACTACTTCTTAAAGAACCCAAGCGTCCGTTCCCACCATAGTTTCGCCGCTTCTTCGTCGTAACGCGGCGTCGTGTCGTTGTGAAAGCCATGCTGCTTGCCTTCATACATAAACGACTCAACCGTCTTTTTGTTCTTTCTCAACTCAGCCTCAAACGCCTCGATGCCCTCATTTATACGCTGGTCGTTCCCCGCGTAATGAAACATCAACGGAGCCGAGATCTTCGGCACATCCGCGAGCCCCGCCTGCCGGCCGTACTAAGCGACGCCCGCGGGTCGAGCCTTCAACCACCTGGCCGCCGCCACAAAATCCTCAGTCATCTTCGTCCCGTCAACCTCACGAATAAAGCTGCCCCTCCTGCTCATCCCCCGGGTACCCGCCAACCGAAGTCAGCCGATCGGGCGCATACGCCATATACCCGGCCTTTGCGAAACGCAGCGCTACATCCTCAATATAAGGGTTCAACCCCCGATTCTCATGGATCAGCAGCACCGCAGGAAACGACTTCCCAGTCGCCGGCCGCGTCAAATAACCCTTGATCTCTCCACCCCCTTCGGCGAGGCAACAGTTTCTACCCCACACGAATATCCTTATCATCCGCCTTAACTGTCTGCGCCAAGGCATAATTCGGCGAAAAGCTCTCGTACATCGCCGCCACCGTCAGCCCCTCAACCGCAAACCGCCCCAACCCCTCCAAAAACGAACGCCGGTCGATCTCCCCGTGTTGATATTCATGAAAAAGGTCCAAAAGTTCCTGCGGATATTCATCAGCCGTCTTCCGATGCATCTTTTTCCCCCTCTTCAAAGTATTCCCTACCGATCAAAGTTGATTATTTTAATAATACCCCCTTTCCCTAAAGTGAAAAACTTGTCCTACTCCGTAGTCGGGTGTATATTTGATTTATTGCCCTCAGCTACCGTCCATTGGTCAAAAACAACCATCGAGCGGGTGTGTAGGGCAAATTTGCACCAAAGGGGGAAACTAATATGGTAAACGAACAAAACAAAACATGCGCGCACGAAATATGCAATTGCCCTGCACGGGCTGAAGCAGATTACTGCAGTGACCACTGTAAGGACACCACAGACCAGGACCTTGTAGAAATCAGCTGCGACTGCGGCCACCCGGGCTGCGGCGGTGCATAAAGCAACCTTCAGAAAGAGAGGCCCTGGTACGTGCCGGGGCTTCTTCCGCCCTCGACGACGAGTTCGCCCCCGCACGAGCGACAGAACTGCTGCTCGTCGACGATCCCCTCACCGCAATTTGAACAATGCGTCATCTATATACGCCTAGCGATATATCATACGTCCGGCACGTGCCGATGGCTCAGTCCGAGCGTCGGGAAGTTCTAAAAACCGCAGACAGGTCAAATGAATGTAGCCGTGGGTTTCATCCCACGGATTGCGTGTCAGAACCGCGAGCGGTAGCGATCGGGTTCGGTTGTTGCGTCAGCGGTGAATAGATCATTGGAGTCGGTCGTTGCTGCCGCGGGGAGGTCGATTCGTTATTCCCACTGTGGGTTACGGATTAAGGACTTTGGCATTAATAGCTAGTAGGATGCTATGATAATAAGCATCCCATAATATGAACGGCAATTCTCCGAAAGGTGTAGCAGTTATTGTTGCCTGACTCGTTAATTTCTTTTCGTTCGGCAATATGGAAAAGCCTTCGCAAACCATTCGAGAGCTGGCGAGCCGGTTGATCGCGGCTGAAGCATCCGCGGGAACGGGGCCGGATGTTCACGGGCCTACGCTGGTGTGCGAAAAGCTGCAGGTTTCACTTATCCGATTTGCAGGAGTGGACGCCTTCACAACGCTCATGCGGCGCTCTCTGGCGATGTCCCGCGAGGAAATTCCAGCGCTTAAAAATGTTAAGGTTGGCCCGAAAGGATGCGTCGAAAGGCTCGATCTCGTAGCGGCTGATGGCGGGATTGAATCGGGTGCGGCTATCATCGCAAATCTACTGTGGCTCATGGTCACCTTTATAGGCGAAGATCTAGCGATGCGTTTAGTTAAGGATGTGTGGCCGGATTTACTGCTCAGTGAATCATCTAAGGAGGGGTTAGTGTAGTATGAGCAAAGACGACAATAAGAACGGACACGATCCGGTTAAGATACAGCAGATACCGACTGGCGTAGCCGGCCTCGATGAGATCCTGGGCGGCGGGTTGCCGGAATTTTCGTTCAACATCATTGCCGGCTCACCGGGCGGCGGTAAGACCTCTCTCGCACATCAAATAATATTTGAAAATGCTACTAAAGAGCGGCCCGCGCTTTACTTTACTATCCTCGGCGAGCCGGCCGTCAAAATGCTCCGCTATCAGCAGCAGTACAGCTTTTTCGATCCGGACAAGCTGGACGGAGCGATCCGCTTTGTAAATCTCAGCAAACTCATTCTTGATAGCGATCTGGACGGCGTGCTCGCTGCGATCATCGATGAGGTTGAGGCGTGCAACCCGTGCATTGTAGTGGTCGACTCGTTCCGCACCGTGGTCCGCAGGGCTCAGGCGACGACCACCGAGACGGAACTGCAGGCGTTTATCCAGCGCCTCGCACTGCATCTAACAAGCTGGCACGCAACTACATTTTTGATCGGCGAGTACCGCGACGGCGATGCTAACTACGATCCGGTTTTCACCGTGGCAGACGGCGTGATCTGGCTGACCCAGAACACCGAGCGGAACTCGATAGTTCGTAAAATGCAGATCGTAAAGATGCGCGCAATGGAAACTGTGCCCGGCCTTCACACGTTTCGCATCACGGGCGACGGGCTGCAGTGTTTCCCGCGCACATTTGGACTAACCAATAGGACCGACCATGAAAAAGGCAAGCGGGTCATTTCGACCGGCGTGCCTGAACTCGACGCGATGATGGGCGGCGGCATTCCCGAGGGCGACAGCCTGCTCGTCGCGGGGCCGTCAGGTGCGGGCAAGACGATCCTCGGACAGCACTTTATCAATGAAGGCGTTCGGCAGGGCGAGCCCGGTATTGTGGCCATGTTCGAGGAATTGCCCGCTGAGTACATCGAGCGTGCGTCTAAGTTCGGCATAGACTTCGCAACGCCCCAAAAAGAGGGCATGCTAAAGATCATCTATCTCAGGCCTCTCGACCTCTCGGTAGATGAGACGCTTGACGAGATCGTCAATGCGGTCCGCGAGATCGGCTGTAAACGACTCGTAATCGATTCGCTGGTGGGATTTGAACTAGCGCTCGCCCCCGGGTTTCGAATGGATTTTCGCGAATCGCTTTATCGGATGATCGGCGCACTCACGCGTATGGGCGTTACCATTATAAGCACGGTCGAGGTCGAGGAAAATTTTACATCCATGAGCCTGAGCAACTTTGCGGTCTCGTTCCTCGCCGATGATCTGCTGCGTATGCGATATGTCTCGATAAACGGACAGCTGCGCAAGATGATGATGATCGTCAAGATGCGCCGCAGTAAGCACAGCATCGATATGACCGAATACGAGATCACAGCCGACGGAATTCGGATGGGTAAACCGCTTCGCGGCTATCGCGGCCTTACAACCAGTGTCCCGGAGCCATGGTCGGATACCTCAGGTGCGACAGCGAAACTGAGAGAAGACGAGTTTCCGGGAGACCTCAATGACTGAACCGAGGGCACCAAACCCCGATATTGAGCAGCAACTTCGCGACGTTAACGAAGCGCTGATTATCTCGTCCGTGCGCCTGCACGAACAAATCGAGAAAGCGGAAAAAGCGGAGGCAGCCCTTGCGATCAAGCAGGCGGAGCTCGCCGAGAGCAAAATGCTGCTGGAAACAGCACTGGACGCGGGAACCGTCGCGACAGTCACATGGGATATCGTCAACGACCTAATGATAGCCGGCCCGCGTATGTCTAAGGTTCTCAGCATCGACCGCGCGGATGCGGGCATGCTGCACTTCGCTGATTTCATATCCGCTGTTTATCCGGATGATCGGCAGCGGGTTGAAGAACAGATAGCTCAAACGCTCGAAACGGGCACGCCGTGCGACATCGAGTACCGGATCAAAGCCGATGACAAGGACATTCAGTGGGTTTACGTACGCGGCAAGGTCGAACGCGACGCGGCGGGTAAACCTCTTCGTTTCGCCGCGGCATTGATCGACGTCACCGAACGCAAAAAGTCGGATGAGACCAAATGCTTTTTGGCGTCGATAATCGAATCTTCCCGCGATTCGATAATTACCGTTGACTTTGACACGACGATCACCAGCTGGAACCCGGCGGCTGAGTTGCTTTATGGCTTCTCGGCCGAGGAGGCTGTCGGTAAGAGCATGAAGATGCTGCTGCTGCCGAAAGACCTTGCTGAGATCTTTGGCAATATTGACAAAATACGGCTGGGCGAGTCGGTCGAGATGTTCGAGACAGTCAGAATTCACAAGGAGGGCCAGCGGCTTGACCTCGAGGTCGTAATGTCACCGGTCAAGGACTCGTCAAACCAGGTCGTCGGCGTCTCGACGATCGTCCGTGACATCACCGAGCGCATGGAAAGCGAGGAAGCGCTTAGATTTAGCGAGCAGCGATTCCGGGTGGCGGTTGACGCGATGGACAGTTTGGTTTGGACCAACAACTCGCGGGGCCAGATGGAGGGCGAACAACCCGGCTGGGAAAAATTTACAGGCCAAACTTTTGATCAATATCAGGGATTCGGCTGGTCTAAAGCAGTTCATCCGGAAGATGTCGATAAAACGATAGATGCATGGAACGAATCGGTCAGGCGGCGCGAGACCTTTGTTTTTGAGCATCGGCTGAGACGCCATGACGGCGAATGGCGTGTATGCGCAATTCGTGCGGTACCGGTAAAGGCGGAGGACGGCGAGGTGAAGGAGTGGGTGGGTGCTCACACCGATATCACCGACCGCAAGCAGGCTGAAGAAGAACTGCGTCGTTCGCGTGAAGAATTGGAAATTCGTGTTAAGGAACGTACCGTCGAGTTAGAGCAGGCTAACAAGAAACTCAAAGCTGAAAATCGACGGCGGCTTCGGGTCGAAAAAGATCGGGTCGCGATCTTGCGCCGCCTAACAACTGCACAAGAGGACGAACGCCGGCGGATCGGGCGCGACCTGCATGATCAGATCGGTCAGCAGATCACCGCTATGCGATTCAAATTACTGGAACTGCAGACAGGCGATGCTGACAGTTCGATAAAAGAAAAAATCGATCAGGCCCAGGACTATGCGAAGCAGATGGACGTCGATGTGGGTTACCTTTCTTACGAACTTCGGCCTCAAGGCCTGGATGATCTGGGGCTCCGCTCCTCGGTGCGCGATTTTGTCCAATACTGGTCACGATATCACAGTATTCCGGCCGAATTTCATGCTTCAAAGACGGAGAGGCGACAGCTTGACTCGGAAACCAATATCCATGTTTACCGGATCGTTCAGGAATCATTAAATAACGTTCTGAAACATGCCCAGGCAAAAAGCGTGGTGATCATTCTCGATTTTCAGGATGATAATCTGATCTTGATCATCGAGGATGACGGCGTCGGATTCGATCCCACCCCCAACGAGAAAGCCGCCAAACGCAGCGGCGGTTTGGGCCTGGTGGGCATGCGCGAACGATGCCTTCTCTTGGGCGGAACCATGTCCATCGAATCAGGGGTCAATGAGGGAACCGTGATCCTCTGCCGTATTCCCATTCCAGCCAAATAAACCGGTGTCCACATATCCTGAACGATTCGTCTCTGACGCGGCGAATTCCAACAGTTCCGATTCAGGCCGTGTACGCAATCCGACATCGTGAACGCGCACAATATCGAGATCAGGTAATCGAAGCAGTACGCCCTTAGTAATAGCGCTCTTAAAGTTTTTCCGGCTAAAGAAACTTATCAAATCAACACCGTACTCCTGCCCTGTATGCCATATGCTGCCTGCACCTGCTTCTATGTCATCTCCCGTTTTTCAACCTGCCCTACCGCCGCCGGCTTAAAGTCCTAATTGTAATCTCGTTTCGCTTTTTCCTTTCCTCTATTGTCTTTCCTATATATAAGTCTCCTTTGTGTCAACCTATTTCAGGACGAGACAGTCAACAAAAAAAGGCCCCGCTCGTTTCCGAGCGAAGCCTTTATACTAAAACTAAGTTCGTGGTTACATTCCCATGCCCATGCCGCCCATGCCGCCGGGCATTCCGCCGCCGAAGTCGCCGCCGCCCTTTTCGTCAGGTGCGTCTGCGATCATGGCTTCGGTCGTGAGCATCAATCCTGCAATTGAGGCTGCGTTCTGAAGAGCATAACGCGTCACCTTCGCGGGATCGATAACACCGGCTGCGACCAGGTCTTCGTATTTTTCGGTCGCCGCATTGAAGCCAAAGTTCTCGCTATCTTCCGCACGGATCTTTTCGACAACCACCGCACCTTCTTTGCCGGCGTTGCCGACGATCTGGCGGAGCGGTTCTTCGACCGAACGCTTAATGATGTTGACACCGATCTGCTCATCCGAATCCTCGAGCTTGAGGTTGTCCAGTACCTTGGAAGCACGAACCAGCGTCACGCCGCCACCTGCGACGATGCCCTCTTCGACAGCAGCACGGGTTGCATGCATCGCGTCTTCGACACGAGCTTTCTTCTCCTTCATCTCCGTCTCGGTTGCGGCACCGACCTTGATGACAGCGACACCGCCAACGAGCTTGGCAAGACGTTCCTGCAGTTTTTCGCGGTCGTAGTCGCTGCTGGTCTCTTCGATTTGCGTACGAATGGTCTTAACGCGGCCATCGATAGCTTCACCAGAGCCCCCACCTTCTACGATCGTCGTGTTTTCCTTGTCTATCGTAATCTTCTTAGCCTTGCCGAGGTCATCAACAGTGATCGACTCGAGCTTGATGCCGAGGTCTTCGCTGATGACTTTGCCACCAGTAAGGATCGCGATGTCTTCGAGCATTGCCTTGCGGCGATCGCCGAAACCGGGAGCCTTAACTGCAGCGACATTGAGCGTGCCGCGAAGTTTGTTCACGACCAGAGTCGCAAGAGCTTCGCCTTCTACGTCTTCTGCGATGATGAGCATCGGACGACCGAGTTTGGCAACCTGTTCGAGTATCGGGAGAAGATCACGCATATTTGAGATCTTCTTTTCGTTGATCAGGATGAGCGGCTCTTCGAGAGCTGCTTCCATGCGATCAGGGTCCGTAACGAAATACGGTGAGAGATAGCCGCGGTCAAACTGCATTCCCTCGACAACTTCGAGGAATGTGTCCATCGTCTTTGATTCTTCAACCGTGATGACACCGTCTTTACCAACCTTGTCCATCGCTTCTGCGATGATAGTGCCGATCGTTTTGTCGCCGTTAGCCGAAACAGTTCCAACCTGTGCGATCATTTCGCCCGATACCGGCTTCGACAGACGCCCAACCTCGGCTACTACTTCTGCAACGGCCTTTTCAATGCCGCGCTTGAGTGCCATCGGGTTTGCACCGGCTGCAACCGTGCGAACGCCTTCCTTAAAGATCGACTGAGCAAGGACCGTAGCGGTCGTCGTTCCGTCACCAGCTACGTCAGAGGTCTTGGAAGCGACTTCGCGAACCATCTGTGCGCCCATGTTCTCGAGCGGATCTTTCAACTCGATCTCTTTTGCAACGGTTACGCCGTCTTTGGTGATGGTCGGCGAGCCGAACTTTTTGTCGATAACAACGTTGCGGCCTTTCGGGCCAAGCGTAACTTTTACCGCGTCTGCGAGCTGGTTAACACCGCGCAGGATAGCGGAACGCGAATCTTCTCCGTGAATAACTTGTTTTGCCATGATTAAAATTCTCCTTCCTAGAAAAAGGTTACCTGCGAGCGGCACACATTTAGCTGCCGTATTCTCGCAGATCCTTACGCTGCTGCTCCTGCGCGTTCGATGATGCCGAGGATCTCGTCCTCACGCATTATGATGAACTCTTCACCATCGAGCTTGATCTCAGAACCGCTGTAC
>JACDAK010000172.1 GCA_013695495.1 Blastocatellia bacterium
CAACTATTCTAGGGGTGCCGGGGTTGGCGTTTAGCCTTGTTGCGAACCGGAGCCATGATTTCACGGAATCAGTAAAGGTTGCGAGGGAAATCACGGAAAAGGCATTGCGGGACGGAATACCGGTAGATACTTTGCTGAATGTAAACATTCCGAAAAGCGTTCCGCGAGGGATCATGGTGACCAAGCAGGGGTTCAAATCGGCACGCCCGGTCATCAGTGAACATATCGACCCGCGGGGCAAACTTTACTACTGGATAGGCGAGGTGCGTGAAGGGTTTCGGGCTGAAGGCGGGACGGATTTTGAAGCGATCGACAAAGGATGTGTTTCTATCACGCCGATGCGGAGCGATATGACGAATCACATCGCTCTTGACATGATAAGAGACTGGGAGAAGTAAAGGTTGGACGAGTTTACGATCCCGCGACAGCGGATGGTGGACCATCTGAGGGAGTACTACAAGATCGGCGACGAGCGAGTGCTTGAGGCGGTGAACCGTGTGCCGCGGCATTTGTTCGTGCCGGACGCTTTACGTTCGCAGGCGTACAAGGACAATGCACTTCCGATAGCTGCCCGGCAGACGATCTCGCAGCCTTTTATCGTGGCTCGAATGACGGAGCTGCTGCAGCTGAAAGGTCATGAGCGGGTGCTCGAGATAGGCGGGGGTTCGGGGTATCAGGCGGCGGTGCTTTCGGCACTCACCCGGCGGGTTTATACGATCGAACGGCTGCCGACATTGGCAGCTGAGCTGAAAGAAAAGGTAGTGCGGCTGGGGCTTAGAAACGTTTCGGTGAGGTGCGATGACGGAACGAACGGCTGGCCGATATACAGCCCGTTCGACGCGATCTTGGTAGCGGCCGGCGGGCCCGAGATCCCACAGCCGCTGGCGGACCAGCTTGAGATAGGCGGGCGGCTCGTGGTGCCGGTCGGGCACACACAAACGTCGCAGATGCTTGTGCGGATCACACGTACCGCGGACGGATTTATTGAAGAAGAATGTGGCGCGTGCGTGTTTGTTCCGCTGATAGGACAGCACGGATGGAAGGCAGACGGTGCGGACAGTAAAAATTGAAAGTGCGGGAGGAAAGCTTTTTGAAGAAGATCTTTGAATTCGGGCGAAAACTAAAGGCATGGGTTGAGAGCTACGCAGAAAAGCCTTATGCCGAATGGGCTCTTTTTATAATCGCATTCACGGAGTCGTCGTTCTTTCCGATACCGCCGGATGTGTTGCTGATCGCGATGGCGGTAACCGTGCCGCGGCGTGCGTTCAGATACGCAGCGGTTTGCTCCATCGGATCCGTTCTTGGGGGCGTATTCGGCTATTACATTGGCTGGGCGTTTTTTGAGGCTGCGGGCCTGCCGATCCTGGAGTTTTATGGTGCGATGGGCCATTACGAAGAAGTGCAGCGTCTTTATGATGAGCATGCCTTTTGGGCTATTATGGCTGCCGGTATCACGCCGATACCTTATAAGGTGTTTACGATCGCGGCGGGGGCGTTCAATGTGTCGCTGACTACCCTGATCGTTGCGTCGATAATTGGCCGATCAGCGAGGTTTTTTGCGGTGGCGGCTCTGTTCTATTTCTTTGGAGCACCGATCAAGAAGTTCATTGATAAATATTTTGAGATACTGTCGGTGGTCTTTTTGGTGGTGCTTGTGGGCGGTTTTGTCGCTGTTCGGGTGTTTTTACGATAGCCGATGGGTTGACATGCGGGGCAGGACTCCATAGACTTAATTTCGCGAGCAATCGCGAATGTCGGGGCGTGGCTCAGCCTGGTAGAGCGCACCGTTCGGGACGGTGAGGTCGGAGGTTCAAATCCTCTCGCCCCGACCAGAATCAGGAAAGAAAAGGCGAGACCTAGCGGGCTTGCCTTTTCTTGTTAAAGGCAAATAAAGAAAGGGCACCGGCGTGAAACCAGCCGATGCCCTTTTTGTTTCATAGCTCGGACTACCGACTGACCGTTTTGCCTTCTACGTCGAGGATCACGATCTCCCCGAGGTTTAGCTCGCGGATGCCTGCTTCGATCTTGGAGAGGTCGCCTACCAAGAGGATCGAGGTTCCGGCCGGGGCCGCGTACTTCGCAGCAACGGTGTTTACGCGATCGAGCTGGAGACGATTTAGCTCGGCTGTTTCAGCTTGGAGCGTCGCCATGGGGAGGCCCGCAATCCAGAGATCGGCGATCTGCTGGCCGATGCGTTGATAGCCCTCGAATTGCTGTGCGTAACCCCGCGTGCGCGTGAGACGTGCCTTGCTAAATTCCTCTGCAGTGATCGGCTTCTGGCCGGCGATGTTTCGCAATTCCTGCATGAACTCAACAACCGATTCCTTTGTCTTGTCCGTTTGTACGCCTCCGCTGGCGATCCAGGTGCCCGCGGCCGAAAGGTGCTGCGGGAAGGCGAAGACTCCATAAGAATAGCCCTTGTCTTCGCGCAGATTGAGGTTCAAGCGTGTGCCGAATCCACCGCCGTAAACTGCGTTTGCCAGTGACAGAGCGTAGTAGTCAGGCGACTTTCGTTCGGGAGCCGTCAGGATGTGAGCGACCACAGTTTGGGCCGCACCAGGTCTGTCAACGAGATAGACCTTGCCGGGCTGCATCGCCTGTTTGGCGGGAACGGTTACCGCCGGAGCGGCTCCGCCGGTCCACGAGCTGAAATGACGGCGAGCGACTTCTGTAGCCTGAGCTAGAGTGATGTCGCCGACGAATACCATGGCGGAACTACCGGGACGCCATCGTGTTTTGTGGAAGTTAACAAGGTCTTCGCGAGTGATCGCTGAGACCGTACCCGGCAGGCCGCCAAGCGGACGTCCGTAAACATGATC
>JACDAK010000191.1 GCA_013695495.1 Blastocatellia bacterium
GAGCGGTCGCATTCTTTAGCGGTCTTCGCTCCGTAATGTCCCCCGACGACCGTCTGTTCATCGGGTTCGACATGCAAAAGGACCCGCGCGTGATCGTGGCAGCTTATGACGACCCTCAAGGAGTAACCGCCGCATTCAACCTCAATTTACTTACGCGAATCAACCGCGAACTTGGCGGAAATTTCGATACTTCGAAATTCTCGCACTATGCACAATACCGCCCCGTAGAGTGTGCCGCCCGAAGCTTCCTCATCAGCCGCGAAAAACAGACGGTAAACATTAACGCGCTCGGCCGGAGCTTTGATTTCGAACAGTGGGAACCTCTTTTTATGGAGATATCGCAAAAGTATACGAGAACAATGATCGAGGAACTTGCGGCTGAAAGCGGGTTTCGCATCGAACACGATTTTACCGACCAAGAGTACTTCTACACTGATTCGTTATGGGTGCCCCTGCCGCGATGAACTTTCAAACGATCTTCTTCGACGTGCTCGGATCGACCAATACGGAAGCTCTTGAACAGGCACGACGTGGAGCTGACGAAGGACTTATCATTGTCGCGCGCGAGCAGACAGCCGGCCGCGGCAGACTCGGGCGAAAATGGGCCTCTCCGCGGGACGCCGGCCTCTACTTTAGCATCGTGCTTCGGCCGAGTCTGGAACCCCGATTCCTGCCGCTCATCACCCTCGCAGCGGGTGTTGCAGTTCACGAAACGCTTACATCGCTGGGATTAAGCCCTGACATTAAATGGGTCAACGACGTATTGGTACACGGCAGGAAGATCAGCGGAATCCTCGCTGAGACTGCCGAAACTAACCGGGGAACCGCTGTTGTCGTTGGGATCGGCATCAACATAACATCCGAAAACTTCCCGGAAGAGATCGCCAAAATCGCGACATCGATCGAGGGCGAAACGGGGCGGCGGGTATCCGTCGAGGATCTGGCTAAGACGCTCGCGGGAAACATCGAAACTTATTACGAAATCCTTCTCGGTGCCGGCGGGCCCCAATGCGTTGTCAAAGAATGGAGCTGCCGCTCAACCTACGTCTCCGGCAAGCACGTAAGGGTAACGGCCGGGAATGAGATGACCGAGGGAATCACTGAGGGCCTCGAGCCGAACGGCGCGTTGCGGATTCGTACCAACGACGTCAATGCACTCGCGATCATCCAGACCGGTGATGTTCAAGCACTGCGTGACCGATAATGTAGATGCGGTATGTAGTAATCTCATAGCAATGAACGGCCGACCCCCTGAAATTCCGCCTCACAAGCTGATCTCGTCGCTTCGCGGCAATGACCTTCTGCCGGCTATTATTTTTCTACCCACCCGTCGAAAGTGTGACGAGGCCGCCATCGAAGTCGCGGGCGATAAAAGTCAGAAAGGTGATCAGCAGAAATACCTCCGTCGCAAAGAACTTTTCGAGACGTTTGCTTCAAGCACCCCCGAGATCCGCAGGCACAAGCACGCAAAAATCCTCGTAAACGACGGCATTGCATCACATCACGCCGGCCACATTCCCAGTTGGAAACTTGTCATCGAAAAAATGATGTCCGCGGGCCTGCTAAACGCGATATTCGCCACCTCGACCGTCGCTGCGGGCGTTGACTTCCCTGCCCGCACCGTGGTTATCAGCAATGCCGACACGCGCGGCAACGATGGCTGGCGGCCGCTGATGGCGAGCGAACTGCAGCAGATGACCGGCCGCGCCGGCCGCCGCGGCAAGGACAATGTGGGATTCGCGATCCTCGCGCCGGGCCAGTTTCAGAAGCCGCAGAAGATCGCGGAGCTTCTCAAAGCACCGGCGGACCCGCTCGAAAGTAAATTCCGCGCGACCTATACCACACTTCTTAACCTGCTCGACGCTTTCGGTGAGTTCGCTCATTTGCGCGAGATCGCTGAAAAGAGCTACGCATTCCGCGACACCGGAAGGACTATCGATAAGCTTCGGAAGCGTTCCGAAAGCATGCGGCACTCGTTAGCGAAAAAGATCGAGGAAAGCGGCTTAGACCTGTCGGTCGAGGACGTGATCGGCTTTGAACGGCTCACAAGCGCCGAGCGGCGACTGCACGAGAACATTCCCGCAACGCGGTCGGATCTTCGTCAGCGATGGCTTACGGATAACGTGCTTCCCGGGCGGGTTGTCACCCAAGGCCGGAGCGGCAAGCGTTTGTTTCTGGTGATAAGCCTAAATGGCGAGTCGGTTTCGACGATGCGCGACGATGGCCAAGGCCGCAATTTTCCGATCTCCCGCGTTAACCGGATATATGAGAAAACGTATGCGCTGAACGATGATGCCATCGAGCGTTCGTTTTTTGATGTTGTCGAGGGCACAAATCCGCCGATAACGGAACCGCGGCTTTCGTTCCAGCGGAATGCAGAAGATCCGTCGCAGGTTCTTGCCGAGCTGATCAAGCGATTCACAGGGGGCAATGCTGTTGCGGAGGCTATGCTATGGGACGCCGCTGCAGATGCGGGAGATATCTCACGAGCCGTTCGCGAGATCGACGCTCTGCGTGCACGTATCTGGACGCCATTCGAGAATCGGGCGCGAGTGCTCGATCACTTTGGCTATATCGATTTCGCTGCCGAAAAGGTCATCGAAAGCGGAAAATGGCTTGCCGACCTTCGTCTCGATCGGCCCTTGCTGGTCGGCGAGGTCCTAAAGGCGGGACTCGTCGACGACCTGCCGCATGCTTCGCTGGCAGGTATGATCGCCGCTCTTGCTGCTGATTCAGATCGAAACTATGGGGACCTGTATTTGTCAGACGAATTGCTGGCGTCGGTTACTGAACTCGAGGACATAATTTACGCCGTTTCGTCGGTCGAATGGAAAAGCGGAATTACACCTTCTGAAGAGATTAATCTAAGCGCCGCGGGTGCTGCCGAGCACTGGACAAAGGGTTCAACCTGGGAATCACTGGTTAGGCGCACCAAGGCCGAAGAGGGAGACCTCGTTCGCCTTTTATCACGAACCGGCGAAGCATTAATGCAGATCGCACATCAGGATGCCGCTCACCCCGAAGCCGCCAAGCTCGCCCGCGAGACCGCGGACATAATGCTCCGTGATCCGATCAGATAAAAAAGAGGCCGCCCGTTAAAGGCAGCCTCCCGTGAACAGCTCAAATGAATATAAATATAATAGTTAGAAGCCGCCCCGAGCTGTCGAAGTTTGATCATCGCGCTTAGACGTATTCTCATTGTTATAAGAATCACGAAGTGCTTTTACACGGTCATGCGCCTGCATGACAGACGTAAACTGTTCCTGCACCGTCTTTCGGATGTAGTCCGGCAAGGCTTCTTCCAATGCATCTTTGTACTGGTTCTTTGCCGAATCCTCACCACGTTCGCATTCATTCAGAATTGCGCCTTCGTCTTTTCCCGTCACTGCAGACTTGATGTTTATCCATCCGCGGTGAATAGCGCCAGTGAAACTCCCGGAATTCTCCGGATCTCCGCCTAACGTCTGCACAAGGCTCTGAAGGTCGCCTGCAAATGCTGCCCGCTGCTGAGAAAATTCATAAAAGAGCGATTTCAAGTCTGAGCGTTCTACGCCTTCAGCCGCCTGCTTGAAGCCTTCCTGTCCGTCTTTACATGTTTCGATCAACCCGTTGAGAGTTGAGATCACGTCATCATTGCTGGGCGCCGTTGTCGGGGAACCCATCGTCGGGTCGGTTGTGTTTGGATTCGGTGTCGTTTGTTCGTTGATCATAATGTTGCCTCCATGCTAAAACCAAAGTGTTGCTGAATATAATGACGTCCTTCAATCACCGTGCCACTCCCAAAACTGAGCGTTTATGAAGGTTTGAAGGCCCTAGCTCCCGAAGTTTTGCAGTCATTCCAAACACCTTTGCATTGATGCGTTGCGCTTTCGGCAATGTACGAGCGGCTACGTACATCCAAAGCACTCCGTTGTAGATTCGAGAGAAATTGAGTTGAAACGTGGTATAAGGATTATTTCGTGAAACTGTTGAGGTATTGGCTGTTTAAGCAACTATGCGAAAAGCGGTTCGATGGATTCGGTACCCCCCCGTTTCCTACGCCGATGAACGCGTGCATATAAATGATCGCATCAAAGCCCACAAAGAAACGATTTCTGGATCGTGTAGCCGAGAAGTACGGCGTAGCCATCGCTGTGCTCGACGAAAGCAGCAACGAGAAAGCTCTGGCCAACAACAATTCGATCTGTGCAGCGCTTTACAATTCCCAAGATTTTGGACATCGTTGTGCCGAATATTGCGGGGCTGCGTTCGCGGCAACCAGAAACACCGATGCCGTTTTCGAATATGAGTGTCATGCGGGACTCACCTGCAAAGCTATCGCAGTGCAGGATGCCGGTGCCCCCTACGTTGCGATAGTCGGCCGCAGCTTTATCGGCTCAGACAAGTACCGCGAAGCAACAACAAAAGCGATAGATGGTGAATGGCGACGGTTCCGGCCCACCGAATTCTTCGCAAACATTCTTATCTCCGGTTCCTCCGCGATACTCGACGGGCCGATAGCTCGCCTCCGCCGATTCGTAGGCGAACCGGCCAAAGACCAGATACTCGAGCTTCCCCAAGAAGCCACGACGGGGATCAAGCCGGGTGCCTCCCCGACTCAGGAACAATTCAAAAGCTCGGGCCGCGACTCTGAAATAGACGAGATGATCGAGCGTTTTCGCGTGCGGAGGGCCTCGCCTGCAGCATCGGAAAAGCCATATGCTGCGGGAGTTCTGCCCGCTACGGTTCGTCCTATCGCTAGTCTGCTCGGCATGTCGCTTGTCGAGGCGTGCAGCCACGTGGTCGCAGAAATTGCATCTCGCCACGATGTGGAGTCGGTAATGTGGCTCGAAAGGCGAGCGGATGGTTTTGCTCCCGTTGCTGCGAGAGGCGATTTCGCCGGTCGCGAAGTCTTGATCCGTATCGATCCATCGAGCGACCTTGTCCAGTCCGCATTGCGGGAAAATCGCCCGATCAGAATGGTAGAACGTGGGCGCGATGCTTCGGAATCAAGGCTTTTAAAGCTCTTTCCCGTCGGAGTCGGCAGCAAAATAGGCGGCGCGATCGCCTTCGCAAAGGTGCCCGAATCACAAGAGCTCGATAACGCCGTACTCGAGGTCGCTGCATCCATCGGGCCACAGCTCGAGATTCTCCGGCTTCGAAGCGAAGTTGCCGAGCGGGACTGGCTGGCAGGGGCCGTTAAGCGTTTCAGCGAAAATCTCAAACGCATCGATACAGAGGATTTCTGGACACATCTGACCCAGATCTCGGCGGAACTGCTCCAGGCCGAAAGAGCGTCGCTTCTTATACAGAATGAGGGGTCAAACGAACTATACGCCAAAGCGGCCATCGGCGTGCGGACCGACCTCTTTCATACACCCAATAT
>JACDAK010000193.1 GCA_013695495.1 Blastocatellia bacterium
GCGTACGTGAGCGCGTCGAAGTTTACGACCCTTCCCACGTCCACCTGCTTCATTAGCAGGCGAATTAAGGCGGAACCGATAAACCCCGCTCCGCCGGTCACAAAAAAAGTTTTCATATTATTCGTCCCAGCGGGTTACACGATCCATTTTCCGCATCTGCTTTAGCAGAATGTCCGCGTAGCGTCGCGGGGAGTCAACATTCTTCAATATGATCGTCTCACCGTCGGTACCCGAATTGTCAACGACAACATCACCCATCCCCAGCAGACGCTGCGAGAACGATCGTCTGACCGTGACGTCCTGAACGCGCCGCAGTGGGACGTTCAGCGTGTCGCGGGCGATCAAGCCGCGGTCGATCTCGATCTTTGAATCCGTTAACGTGTAACGGATCAGTTTTTGCCGGACATGGTAAAACGCCGGAACGAGCAGCAGCGACATTCCCAGCAACACGCCGACCCAGATCGTTATCAAATTGCTCAGAAATACACTAAAAAATGCTACCACGAAGAACGCCGCGATCACCGCGAGCAAATAGCCTACGTAGACAAGCTTGACAGTCGGCGTGATCGAAAACAGCCGCACTTCCTCGTCCGCAGAGATTGCGGAATCGGAGCGCCGAGCCACGCGCGTCTCTTCTTCCGGCTCCATCAGCTGTCCGCATTTTTTGCAGTAAAGCGAGTCAGGATCGTTTGCTGCGCCGCACTTGTTGCAAAACATCTGCTTAGTTTAAGTCCGGTTCGTCAAAGTTCCAAACGAAGAAAGAGCAGATCGCTCCGCCCTATTGAGAAGAAGAAAGATTTCGAACTACTGACTTACCAGGATGAGCTTGCCGTCGGGGAGCCGCACTGTAAGGGGCATGGGTTCGAACACCGTGAGCGGCCTCGTCTCAGACTGCGGGGCCTGTGCTACTTGCTGGTTGGGAGTCGGGGAGCTGTACATCGTTGGATTCGAAATGGAGTTGTACCTCGCGCTTATCCGACGTACGTATTCGCGGGTTTCGCGAAATGGCGGGACGTTTCGTCCGTATCTTAAGACAGCGCCTTCGCCGGCATTATAGCCGGCCAGCGCAAGGACAACGTCTTGTCCGAAATAATCGAGCAGCCAACGCATATACCGGACGCCCGCCTCGATGTTCTGTTTCGGATCGTAAATTGAGGTCACACCGAACCGTCGTGCCGTTGCGGGCATCAACTGCATTAAACCGCTCGCTCCCTTGTGCGAGGTCGCCCGGATCTTGAATGCAGATTCCTGGTGCATCTGCGCGTAGATCAGCAGTGGATCGATGTTATACTTTCGGCTTGCATCTTCAATGTGTTTGTCATGGGCGGCATTGCCGGTCGTGAAACCCTTTAGGGTCTTATTAGAACCCATAGCAATGCGAGCATAGCCGGCTGCCGGGGTAACGGCTGCGGTCTTTGTTACGAGCGGTGGTGTATCAACCACTTCTACGATCCATCTGCCGTTTCTTCGAACGCGGCGCGTGGTTTTGGCGGTGGTCGCTTCGACAGGTGACGGCGGAGGAGTATAGACCTGAACGCCTTGTGAACGGTCGAAATTATCGAAAACGCGCGGGCTAGACTGGGCCGCGATGTGAAGGGAGCAAAAGAGGGCTGCAATGATAGCAGTCAAAAGAACTTTCATCGGAGGAGGGGAAGGTGACGGCCCGCAAATTCGAATACCTTAGTACCAATTAACGAGCCGTCGTTGGAGACAAAAAGCAATGAGTTACAGAAATACACAAACAATGTTGTGCATATTTAATCTAGCATAAACACCGGTCACATTTCAAGACAAATCGATGCTTTATCTTTCACAAATTCTTGGGCGGCCAATATTCGATGCACGCGGTGAACGCATCGCTGCGGTGAACGACGTACTCGTTCGGTATGGGCGCGAAGATTATCCTCCGCTGATCGGAGTTGTGGCTCGCTTGCGCCGCCGCAATTTCTTCATCCCTAGACGCAACATCAAAACGATCGGCGAGGACGGCGTGCGCATGAGCTCGGCAAAGCTTAATCTGACACCTTTCGAACGCCGCGAAGGCGAGGTTCTGCTCGGCAAAGATGTGCTGGACAATCAATTGATAGACGTTGACGGAAAGCGCGTCGTGCGGGTGAACGATGTGCAGCTCATTACCGTTGAAGATCAGTGGCACGTTTCAGGTGCCGATGTAAGTTTTAAAGGATTCATGAGACGGCTAATGCCGAAAGGATTTTACGGCAGCGATCATGTCGTGGAAGTTCTAGATTGGGCGGATGTGGGCTATCTGGCGACAGACACTGCGACCGCGAACCTTCAACTCAAGTCGTCGAAGGACAAATTGTCGCGCCTTCACCCTGTTGAAATAGCCCAGCTGGCAGAGACGCTTTCCCCTATCCATCGCACGGAGGTCGTGGAAAGCCTCGATAACGAGATCGCAGCCGACACGCTTGAAGAGATGTCCACCGAAGCACAAGCGCGTATCCTCGAGGAGATCGAAAAGGAACGTGCCGCCGATATCTTGGAAGAAATGTCGCCGGATGACGCGGTGGACGTGTTGGATGAGATGGACGACGATCGTGCACGTGAACTCTTCGATTTGATGGAAGAAGAGGAAAAGGCGGACGTGGCCGAGTTGATGCATTACGATAATGACACTGCCGGCGGATTGATGACGACCGAGTTCGTTGTTTTTCCCGGTGAGTTCACCGTCGGAAACGCGATCAACAAATTGCGCGAGATGGCCGAAACGCCGAACATGATCTACTACCTTTACATCGTTGAAGCCGAAGGTTCGTGGAAGCTGCAGGGCCTGATCAGCCTGCGTAGCCTGATCCTTGCGGAACCATCGGCGCGTCTCGACGAGGTCATGCGGACGGATTTCCGGTTTGCTCACACATCGGATTCTGCCGATGATGTCGCGCAGCTCATCTCCGAATACAACTTGCTTGCGCTGCCCGTTGTGGATGATGAAGGGGACATCGCTGGAATAGTTACGGTCGATGATGCCATGGAGATTTTGCTGCCCAACTCGCTTCAACGCCGCGTTCCCCGGGTTTTCAGCTGAAATACCCCTTGTTCGTCCCCGCTAAAGTTGCTAATATACTTGAGTTAAACCAAAAAAGGAGAATGTTCATATGAGGCGAAAAGGCATTTTATTTGTTGCAATAATTTCGTTATTTGCATTTACCATCAGCCCTGCAGCGACAGGCGGTGAATTTGCCGTCGGCAGCAAGCTCGATAACTTCAAAATGACGGGCACGGACGGAAAGGAACATTCGTTCAAAGACCTGCAGGGCAAAAACGGTACGGTGGTCGTGTTCCTTTCCGCGCAATGTCCGGTCGTTAAAGCCTATATCACGCGAATCGATGAGATCGCCGCGGATTACAAAGCGAAAGGTATCAACTTTATCGGTATCAATTCGAACCACCGCGATGCCGAATCGCTCGAATGGGTGACGAAGGACGCCGCCGAGAACTTTAAGTTCCCCATGCTCGTTGATACAGACAATGTGTTGGCCGATAAACTCGGAGCGAGTGTGACCCCCGAGGTATATTATTTCAACGCCGACAGCGTGCTGGTTTATCACGGAGCGATCGACAACGACCGCAGCGGACGCAACATCGAAGAGCAATACCTCAAGACTGCGTTCGACGCAGCACTTGCCGGAAAAACTATCGAAAAGTCGCGGACCAACGCCTTCGGCTGCACCATCAAGCGGGTTGAAAAGGCTACGGCAGGCAACTAGAACCTACAAATGACACGGTTTTTTTTACACCGCACGGGGGCCGCAGCATTGCTGGGGCTCTTCGTTTTTCTACTTTCGTTGAACGTCTCGGCGCAGCAGAATGGTGGCAGCACCTCCGCCGCAAGACCCACGATAAAACAGATCAGTGAAGTTGAGCTTCTCGACCTGATCAAGCCGAAAGGTAAGCCGCTACTCATCAACTTCTGGGCGACCTGGTGCATACCTTGCCGCGAAGAATTTCCGGAACTCGTGATTTTGGATGACGAATTTCGGGGGAAGATAGACTTCATTACTATTACACTGGACGACATCGAAGAGATCGACCGACTGGTGCCGCGGTTTCTTTCGGAAGTGAAGGCGCAGATGCCAACGTTTCTGCTCTATTCGGCAAAAGAAGATGCCGCTATCCGGTCAGTTTCAGCCGAGTGGCGAGGAGCCCTTCCGTTCACGATCTTATACGCTCCGTCAGGCGAGGCCGCCTATTCACGTCAAGGGTTGATCAAACTCGACACGGTCAGGTCTGAGATCGAGAGAGTACTTGTACCCGCCGAAGTAAAGCCGTGACAGTGCGCAAAGCATAAGTTTGCGCAGTTCAGAAGCATTTGATAGTATCATCGCTGCAACACCGTACAATACCTAAACCGCACAGGAGATTATGTTTAGAAAGGTAGAAGACTTCATCAAAGCGTGGGACTACGAACAAGAAGCGACACTGAAGCTGCTGAACGCTCTATCGGACGCGTCACTGGGACAAAAGGTCACGCCAGATGGGCGAACGATGGGGTTTATTGCCTGGCACCTAGCGCAAACCCCGCCGGAGATGCTTGGAAAGGCGGGGCTCACGTTGGAGGGGCCGGCAGAAGATGTCGCGCAACCGGGATCCGCTGCGGAGATCGCGCGAGAGTATGAAAAGGCATCAAGCTCGGCTCGCGAAAAGGTCTCAGCGGATTGGAATGATGAAAAACTCCTGGAGGAGGACGACTTGTATGGCGAACGGTGGAAGAAGGGACTTACTCTTTTTTACCTGATTGCGCATCAAGCGCATCATAGGGGGCAGATGACGGTGCTGATGCGCCAGGCTGGGCTACCCGTTACGGGCGTTTACGGCCCCGCTAAGGAAGAATGGGCGGCGATGGGTGCTCCTGCCATGCCTTAACGGTGCGGGACCAATCTAAGACAAGAGTTTATCGGCGGCGGTTTGAAAAAATCGCCTTGACCGCATAAACTCTTTTGTTTTGCACACGTCGCGTTTCCCGTCCGTGCGCAGTGGATCGAATTAACAAGGGACAGGCTTTTTTCAATGACGCAAATCACACCCGAGATCAGATCTCAGCACAACCTCACGGCCGCCGAATACGACAAGATCAAAGAGATAATGGGCCGGGAACCTAACCTGACGGAGCTTGGTGTATTTAGTGTGATGTGGTCAGAACACTGCTCGTATAAGTCGTCGCGAGTTCATCTCAAACGGCTTCCGACAACCGGGCCGCGGGTGATAGTTCCCCCGGGTGAGAATGCCGGTGTGATCGATATCGGAGATGATTGGTGCGTGGCTTTTAAGGTCGAATCGCACAATCACCCAAGCTTTATCGAGCCTTTTCAGGGAGCGGCGACGGGCGTTGGGGGGATACTTCGAGACGTTTTCACCATGGGCGCGAGGCCGGTGGCGGCGATGAACTCCTTGCGGTTTGGACCGCTCGATGATCCGAAATATGGGGCGCGAAACCGCCAGATCCTGAAGGGCTGCGTTGAGGGTATCGGGCATTACGGTAACTGCTTTGGCGTCCCCACGATCGGCGGCGAAGTTGCGTTCGACGAGTCGTACAGCCTCAACCCACTCGTAAATGCTTTTGCGCTGGGGCTGGTCCGCAAAGATCAGATCTTTTTCGGGAAGGCCGAGGGGATCGGCAACCCCGTACTCTATGCGGGTGCCAAGACCGGTCGAGACGGCATTCACGGGGCGACCATGGCCTCGGCCGAATTCGATGACGAAGCGCTCGAAAAGCGCCCGACGGTTCAGGTCGGCGATCCGTTCCTCGAAAAGCTTTTGCTTGAAGCGTGTCTAGAGGCTATGAGGTCGGGTGCGATCGCGGGAATTCAGGACATGGGTGCTGCGGGGCTGACGTCGTCGTCCGTAGAGATGGCAGCTCGCGCGGGCACAGGGCTTGAGCTTGATCTGACGCTCGTTCCCCAGCGCGAGACCGGGATGACCGCGTACGAAATGCTGTTGTCAGAATCGCAGGAGCGAATGCTGATAGTTGCCCGCAAGGGACGTGAGCGTGAGCTTGTGGAGATCTTTAATAAGTGGGACCTCGACGCGGTGGTGATCGGCAAGGTAGTCGAGGGCGATCGTTTGAAGATCTTTCA
>JACDAK010000238.1 GCA_013695495.1 Blastocatellia bacterium
ATCGAGAACCACTTGCACGTGCTGTGATCGCTGATCGAGTGCAGTCCGATGAGGTGGGCAGGCGATTTGGCCGCGAAGTGCCGCTTTAGCTTATCCAGCGTCACCATATCAGTGCCCAGTTTGCGGCGTTCCTTGATGGGGAGCATCACGACGCTGATCTCGCCATTCTTGAGCGTATACTGACTCCAGACGTCGCGGCGGTTCACGAGGCGTTCCATCGCCCACTCGGCGAGTTCGTCAGAGTAGCGCTGCCATTCTTCGGCGATCCACAACAGGCGGGGATTTCCTGTGAATTCTGCGTAGGGCTGGGGCATATAGGATTACGCGGCCTTCTCCCAACCGCCGACGAACTTGCTTTCGGCAAGCTCTTTGAACATTCTGCGGGCGGTCGCTTCGGTTCCGGCAACCTTTACGTCACGCTCGAGCGGCGTCTTGCGGTTTGGGCTGAAGTCGGTCAAATATACCACGTACGCGGGAAAGTCGGGACTCTCTTCCTTGTTCGTTTTCCACAGCATAAGCTTGCGGACCATCAGGTTGTCGTGCATCGTCTTTGTGTAAACGGTGCGTTCGAGAAGCTCGCTCGGGTTGAGTTGCGATGTGTCGGCAGACTGCTCGACTTTTTGGATAGATCGAAGCTCTGACACCTGATGAATGCTCGCATCATCCGGCCCCGCCTCTTTGTCGTCGCGGATGCGGACGTACTGCGGCGAGATGACGCTGACGAGCGGCATTCGCGAAAGCGCCCGGTATTTTTCACCGGTCCACTCCAGGACCATTCGGTTGACCGGGCCGCCGCGGACACGTTCGGTGATCATATCCAGACACTCGATCTCGACCACCGGCCCGGGTTCGATCATTTCGTAGGCGACATAGTCGCTGTTGACCGCGACATACTCCGAGGGAACGACACGCTTCCTCAGGTCCTTCACGAACTCTTTGCGATCATCGTCCGTGAAGCCGCCGCCTACGCGCGCGAGTTCCTGAAAGGTTCCGTCCGGCCGTACGACAGCGACCAGCAGATCGTGCAGCATACCTTTACGGTTTTCGGTGCCCTCGGAAAATCCGATGATCGCGACGTCCAGATTGTGACGCACCTTTATCTTGAACCAGCCCGCAGAGTCGTGCCGTGCGACAACGCCTTCAGACCCCTCGGCAATGACCCAGTCAGTGAAAATGTCCTCGATCGACTCGACCTTATCGACGCGTTTTGTTTCGACAGGGTGAAACTTCTTGCCCTTGCCGAACGTCCTGTCCAGAAATTCATGCGTCTTCTTGATGGTCGCCGGGGGCTTGCCGTCAATCTCGACGACGTCGAACATCGCCATAGCAATGCGCGACAGTTCATCTTTCGACGACTGGGATCGAAGGATCCCGACCGTCTGCTGCACCATTCGGGCTGGCGAAGGCTCATCGATGACGTAATATTCGCCGGCCAGGATGCACGACGCGACCTTCGCTTTCTTCAGAAGCTTTTCGGCCTCTTCAAGTGCCGGTAGCCCCGCGCGGACGGTGCCGCCCGGATTCACAGATACGAGATTCTCGCCATCAAAAACAACCAGGCCGAATTCCCCGTCGTACTTGCGCGAGACGTGATAGCCGCGCGTTTTTGGCAGTTTATGGATCTCATTTGCGGGCACAGCACGCATCGAGTTGCTCAGCCGCCGTCGATATTCCTGCGCCCGTGCCCAAAGCGCTGGGTCTTCGAGGCCCTTTGCTTTGCCAATGCAGTAGCCGTTCTTGCACTTGAAAGCCTTCTTGTCGAACTTAGCCGTCAACATCGGCAACCTCCGGCTTTTTAAGTTCCATGTTCGAAAGATGCAGAATGAGACAATAGCTTTCGCCTTTCACGCGGCCTTCTAAAAAGGCATTGTACTGCTTTCCGCCGCGGTTCATCACGATGGGCTTGTCGCCCTTTTCGCCGGCCCTAAGCAGCAGCAGCGAATCGCGCTCCGCGAGATCTTTGGCCATCTTGAAAAGAAAATCGAACGTCAGCCCGTTGATGTGCATTATCTGCTTTTTGTTGGTGAATACGAACTTCTTGACCGCCGTCTCTTTCGGTATGTACTTCCCGGTCCACCTTACCGGAAATTCGGTGTTGATGTTCTGCAGTTCCTTCTTACGCAGCCGCCGGTCGCGGATGGTGCCGTCGGGATTTTTGATCACGTCAAATTCTTCGACCAGATGAACAATGCCGCTGGCCGAGACGTATACGCGCGAAGTGTCGGTCAGGAACATCCCGAACGATTCGATATCGACTTCCGGATCGTCATCGACCAGATTCTTTGCGAGCGTATTGATCTTCTTGCGACCCTGGATCTTTTCCAGGTCGTGGTCGGCATCTGATTTGAGAACACGTCGCGAGGTGGTCGGCTTCCCTTTCTTGTCGACGTAAAAGATGAGCTTCGGGTCGCGAAGGCTTTCGAGTGCGACCACTGCGTCGCGATTCTGATCGTTGCTGAGGTTTATCGGCATTTCAGATCATTTAGAGCAGCTCAAAGCTGATGTCGTCTTCGGTGACACCGTCGCCCGTCGAATCATATGTTGCTGCTTGGTTAAGTTTCAGGAACTGGAGTTCAGCCTCGCGACCCACGACCATAAAAGCAGCATTGTCGGCGCCGACAATGAACGCGGAATCATAGCTTGTACCGCCTCGATAGCTGAACGGGAACTTGAACACACGTGAATCTGACAAGTGATCGTAAAGCAGATCAAGCGCGTCGGCTTCGACCGGATCAAGCAGGTAAACGGATTTCACGATAAGGCTGAGATATTCATCGATCGTAGCCGGGCCGATCTCGTTGGGACCGTCGAACGACGAAGGAACCTCCTCGAGGATCTCGCCATTTTCGTCAACAGCCTTTAGCTCTGAGCGGTCGATCGAGTTGCCGGACTCGGTGAGCACCTCAAGGCCCGTTCCGCCTTTGTTGATCAGCGTGCGACCATCGGCAGCCAGTAACTTGATCTCTGCCGGTTTGCCTTTTTCGTCAAACGCTTCGACCTCGACGCTTCCATAAAGCTTCTCGCGGTCAATGCGGATCAGGCTGACCTGCATCTCATTTCCGTCCAGCGAAATTGTTAGCTTCCTTGGCATCGTAACCCCTAATTAAAACGTAGTTTTAATATACGATTGTCCGCCAAATGACATTTGCCTAAGTAGATGTTGGTTAACATCGTGCTATGGAAAACGAACGAAAAGATCTGGAAGATGTATCCGAGGAAGCATACCCGAACCACCCACAGACCGGCGACGATCCGGAAGCAGCACTCGAGATGCTGAAGCGACTCTGTGATGAGCAATTTAATGGCGAGCCCGCGGCGGCGGCGCTTGCCCTTGGGCGCGAACCTGCAGAGATCAAGGCATATCTAGCCGGCGAGCAGGAGATCGACGCAGACCTCGAACAAAAGATCCGCGGGATAGCACTAACGCGCGGCGTCGACCTTGGCGATGTGGAGAAAGAGGGCGAGGACAGCAAGAACGCCGCATCGATTTAATGGCCCTCGGATGCTGTCATCTGTGTTCGATCCTTCTGATGCCATTTCCATGCGGATCCGATTATCGAATCGAGATCGCTTTCGCGCGTTTCCCAGCCAAGATCTGAACGGATCTTGTCAGCACTCGCAACAAGACGTGCGGGGTCGCCGCTTCGCCTCGGCGCGATCTTAACGGGAACCTCTCGGCCCGAAACACGCGTGACCCCGTCGACGATCTCCCGAACCGTGAGACCCTGGCCTGACCCCAAGTTGTAGACGCTGCCTTCCGCTTGTGCGGCGTTTACCGCCAGCAAGTGCGCGCGTGCCAGATCTCTGACGTGGATGTAATCACGGACGCAAGTACCATCTTTGGTGGGATAGTCATCGCCGAAGATCGACAGTTCTCGAAGCTCGCCGACCGCCGCTTTGATCGCATTTGGGATCAAGTGCGTTTCCGGGTCGTGCCTTTCACCAAAGTTATCTGACGCCCCTGCCGCGTTGAAATATCTCAGGCTCACCCACTTAAGCCCATACGCACGGCCATACCAGCCCAGTGCCTTTTCGAATGTAAGTTTAGTATCGCCGTAAGCATTTGTAGGAGCAGTCGGCGTGTCTTCCGTTATCGCTTCGAGATCCGGTTCCCCATAAACCGCGGCCGTGGATGAGAAGACAAAGCGGTCCGTGCCGGCGTCCCGCATGGCATCGAGCAAATCCAGGCCGGCAATGACGTTGTTGCGGTAATAGGCGGCGGGGTCGCTGTTGGACTCAGGCACGATCGAGTAAGCAGCCATGTGGATCACGGCTTCGATCTTGTTCTCGTTGAGGATCGTCACCATCGAATCGCGGTCGGCGATATCCGCGATGAAGAGCTCTGCCCGTTGATCAACCAGCTCGCGATATCCTTTTACTAGATTATCAACAACGAAAACCTCATGCCCTTCGTCTGCACAGTGCTCCACGAGAACGCTTCCAATGTAACCGGCGCCACCGGTGACCAGAATATTCATACTTGTCATAAGAACGGCGGCTACGGGATCTTCGAACCACCTGAAAGATGGTCCGGTTTACCACGCAGTCCGCCGTTGTGATTCGTTCCGTTTAGCGAACGTTCTCGTACGCCGTTCTCACGGTCGAAGCAGGACGGCCAATGCCGTTCGTGCCCGCTGTGGCGACCGCCGACCTGATCTTTTCTCCAGCAGCAGCCTTTCGTGGCAGTCCAACGATCTTACCGTAGGTAGTCAACGCCTGCGCGACTATCTGATCCATATTATAGTACCTATACGTCGCAAGCCTGCCGACAAAGTGCACATGCTCTTCCGCATCTGCCAGTGCCTGGTATTTGCGATAGATC
>JACDAK010000252.1 GCA_013695495.1 Blastocatellia bacterium
GCATTTGCCCAGAGAAATGCCACCCGTGCGGCCTCGGAAAATACGTCTTCGGGGGAGGTGCGTGTCCTTTTTAGGGTCTTGAAGCTGTGGTCGGCGGTGTCGAGGAGGTGGAGCGTTGCGTTTGGGAGTTTGGCGATCGTGGGTTCGAGCAGGTCGCGTTCGGCGAGGGCGTCGCGTGTGCCGCTTAGGAAAAGCATTGGGATGTTTACGTTATCGAGATGAGCCGCACGGTCGGTTCCGCGTTTGCCGGCGGGGTGAAGTGGGAAGGCGAAGAAGATGAGGCCTCGGACGCCGTCGAGCGGCTGTTCGGATTGGGCGATGGATGTCATGCGGCCGCTGAAAGAGTGTCCGCCGGCGAAGAGCGGCAGATCCGGCGCGGCTTGCTGCGCGGCTGCGACGGCAGAGCGGATAGTGGCGGTGCATGTCGCTTGAGAATTTCGACCGCCGCCTTTTTCGGAATAAGGAAAGTTGTAGCGAAAGGTGGCGACCTTTTGCTCTGCCAAAGCTTCGGCTATGGACTGCAGCAGCGGCGTGTGCATATTGGAGCTTGCGCCGTGGCCCAGTACAAGCAGAATCTCAGTATTCGGCGGGAGCATCAGTAATGCGGAGACCTCGCCCTTGTCGGGTGTGGCGAGGAATTTTATCTCGCTGGTCGACATTATTGAAAGTTATAGAGAGCTAAGCTGATGTTTGGATGCCGCAACGTTCGGCGTTTCCGATCTGTGAATTATACCGCAATCAATTTCTCAAGAAAACTGAGAAGTTTCTCGTCAGTTTTTTCTAAATAATGTAATTCATATGACCAAGATTGCCGATCGAAAAGGGCTAGCATTGATACTCGCGGCTTCAGGGCCAATTCGATCGGCAATTCTCGACAAGTACAAGGAGTTGATATGGGTTTAGACATTTTCAAAGAGAAGGGGACAAGCCTCGACAAACAGAAATTTACGTGGCGCGAAATGGTTCAGCCGCCTTCGAGCAAGCTGGACGATGACGCATTTACACGCGTGCGGATAATCCTGATGAACGGGTTGGAGTCTGAATCCATCCGTTTTTCACACGCGTGCGCCCGGATGAATCGGGACCTTCAGGAGCCGCTCGCGCACGTACGGCGTGTCGAGCAGCATCAGCAAACAATGGTCAACTGGCTGCTGCCGGCGGACCTGTCGCCGCTTGAGACCACGATAGGGTTTGAGCAGGTAGCGATCGAGGTTACGGCAAGTGTTGCGGAGCGTGAGCCGGATGAATATATGGCGCAAGTGTATCGATTCGGCCTGCTGGAAGACTTCGACCATATGTATCGGTTCGCGGCCCTGTACGATCGTATGGGCGGCGGCGACGCGAACAATCTACTTCAGAACTATACGGACATCATGCCGGGCCGGCCGACGTCGGTCGAGCATCGCGACCCGTCCGACGAGCTTCGGGAACATTACGAAAAGAACACTGCGGAGCCGCTGACTAAGCTACATGCGGTAACGATAATGGCTGCGGAGAATCAAACGCACGATTACTACATGACCATCGGACCGATGTTCGCAGACCCGGTCGCACGTCAGCTTTATGCTGAGATCGCGTCGATCGAGGAACAGCACACCACTCAGTATGAATCGATCATCGATGCTAATGAGACGTGGATGGAAAAGTGGCTGATGCATGAAGCGATGGAGGTCTATAACTACTACGGGTGTTCGGAGTATGAGACCAATCCGAGAATAAAGAAGATCTGGGATCGCTGCCTCGATTACGAGCTTGGACACCTGCATTATGTAATGGAGCTGTTTAAGAAGGTCGAGAACCGCGATCCGGCTGAACTGTTGCCGGAGACGCTGCCGGAACCGATCGATTTTGCTAGTCACCGCGAGTTCGTACGGGCAACGCTCGAGAATGAGGTGGACCTGCGTGCCTCAGGTGCGGATTTTGTCGATAAGTCGGAGGAACCGGAGCGTTCGATAGCCTATCGTGAGCAGCTCAATTCTGAGGGATCGCCATCGGAGGCAGTGGCAGCCGGATATACGTGGATGCCGGGTACGGAATTGACGGCAGGACTTAGCGCAAAGGGTAAGGGGGCATAAGAGAATGAAATCTACAGGAACACGACAGTCGAAGACAGATATGGGCGGCAATAGAACCGGCGTGCAGACCGCACCGGAGATGGCCGAGGAGCTTATTGCGGGAGCGGCAGCGGCGGGGCCGAGCATGGATGGCGGGCCGGAGATGGCCGATGCGGAACGCGCGGAATATATTAGCAAGGGATTCCCGGTCGGTTCGCTGCCCGGGCTTGCGTTCGCAGAGGAAGCGAAGGCCGATGACGAAACCATAGGGATGGCCGTTTTTTTAGATAAGCTCAGCGAGCGACTCGCTTTTGAAAGGATGGGAACGCGGCTCTACGATGCGTTTTTGGTGAAGTGTGAAACTTTGGGCGAAGAAGGTGTCGGGCCGACTCTCGCTGAGGTTGAGGAAATACGCGACGAAGAGCATCGCCATTTTTTACTTCTCAACGAGGCCGTTACAGAACTGGGCGGAGATCCAACGGTGAAGAGCCCGTGTGCCGATGTAGCGGCGGTGGCATCGCTGGGAATAATGCAGGTTCTGACGGATCCGCGGACGACAGTGACGCAATGTCTGCAGGCGCTGCTTACCGCAGAGCTTACGGATAACGCGGGTTGGGAAATGTTGATTGATGTAGCCGAGGAACTTGGGCACTCAGACTTGTCCGAGCGGTTCACGGATGCACTCACGAATGAGCAAAACCATCTGCTGAACGTGCAGACGTGGCTATCGGACCGCGTGAGCGCGAAGCTTTAATATATAACCGGGCCAGCGGAGGGCCAGTCTGTGCTCGCCCGGTTTCCGACTAACTCTTCAAGGTCGCGTCGAGGGTTATCTCTGCGCCTGACAATACTTGAGAGACGGGGCATTTTTCTTTGGCCGTCTTCGCGATGCTTTGAAACTCCTCGTCTGATAAGCCGGGGACCTCTGCTACGGTGACTAGGTCGATCTTGGGGATGACAAAGCCCTCGCCCTCTTTTTCCAGATGAACGATTGCGGTCGTTTCGATACTGGCCGGTTGTTGCCCGGCGCGGCCGAGAAAGCCGGAGAGAGCCATGGTAAAGCACCCTGCATGGGCCGCCGCGATCAACTCTTCAGGATTGGTCGGCGTTGTGTCGTCGCCGAACCGCGAGTTGAAAGAATATGGTCCCTCGAAAGCCCCGCTGCCGAGTTTGATGTTACCTTTGCCTTCGGTTATGTTGCCGTGCCATTCTGCTTGTGATTTTCTTTTTATGCTCATAGGTTTCCTTTTCCGTGCGATGTCGTGCGACGCTAAGGTTTCATAGCAAGCGACAGTTCTGGTGCCGGAACCCCTCGCAGCAGACCCTCCGTGCTTAGGTGTTCATCTACATCCGGCCAATGAATACTGTATCCGCCGCCCGAGACGGCTCATTAGGTTCATGGCTGTAAAGTAAAAACGATAGCCCTGCAGTCGCAAAATTGTAGGCATCAGTTGAAATTATACTTCAGACGCATCAACCTTCGAAATTCTTTTTGAGGCGCTGCCAGACTTCGAAGTATTCGTGTTGGAGTTCGGCGGTTTCCATGGCGAATTTTGTGGGGCGGATGATGTAGCGCGATTCAAACATGAAGGCTAGGGTGCCCTCTAGTTTTTGGGGCTGAAGGTCGGCGCTTGATGCCTTTTCGAATGCGTCGAGGTCAGGGCCGTGTGCGGACATCTGGTTGTGGAGCGAGCCGCCGCCGGGGACGAAGCCTTCTTCTTTGGCGTCGTATTGGCCGTAGATGAGGCCCATGTATTCGGACATGCAGTTGCGGTGATACCAGGGAGGTCGGAATGTGTCTTCCATCACAAGCCATCGGTCGGGGAAGATTACGAAGTCGCAGTTGGCGACGCCGGGTTCGCCGCTCGGGCTCGTCAGCACCGTGAAGATCGACGGGTCGGGGTGATCGAACGAGATGGAGCCGATGGTGTTGAATCGGCGGAGGTCGTATTTGCACGGCGCGTAGTTGCCGTGCCAGGCGACGACGTCGAGCGGGGAGTGGTCGATGGAGCACGCCCACAGATTGCCGCCGAATTTCGCTACCTGCTGAAACTCGCCTTCGCGGTCTTCGTACCACGCTACTGGCGTTTCGAAATCGCGCGGGTTGGCTAGGCCGTTGGCGCCGATCGGGCCTAGGTCGGGAAGGCGGAACTGAGCGCCGTAATTTTCGCAGATGTAGCCGCGTGCCGCCGAGTCGGCGAGTTCTACCCGGAATTTGAGGCCGCGGGGGATGATGCAGATCTCGCCGGAGCCGATCTGGATCGCGCCGAGTTCGGTGAGGATGCCCAGACGGCCCATTTCGGGAACGATCAGCATTTCACCATCGGCGTTGTAGAAATATCGCCTGTCCATGCCTTTGTTGCAGGCGTAGATGTGGATGGCAATGCCGGTTTGGCCGAAGACGTCGCCGTTGCCGGCGATAGTGGTGATGCCTTCGATGAAGTCGGTCGTCTCTTCGGGAATCGGCAGCGGGTCCCATCGGAGCTGATTGGGTGTGGTCGGGACCTCGTCAAACGGCGCGGAGCGAAATGCGCGGGCGTCGATCTGCTCAAATGGTTTATGAATCACGCTCGGTCGGATGCGATAGGTCCAGGTGCGTTTGTTGCCGGTGCGCGGGACGGTGAAGGCAGTGCCGGAGAACTGTTCGGCATAAAGGCCGAGCGGGGCACGCTGGGGCGAATTGCGGCCGACGGGGAGTGCCCCCTCGATTGCCTCGGTGGCGAATTCGTTACCGAAACCGGTTTGATATTTCAGATCCATAGCACGATTTTGCCACGAATTACTCGAATTTCACGAATAAACGAGTTGCTTTGACCCGCCGACAGTTTGATTTGCCTCGCCGACAAGTTGCTTTGGGGCGCCGACAAGTTGGTTTGGGTCGCCGAGAGCAAGGCTGCTTGTCACGAAATACACGAATTGAACCCGTCAACTCAGAACTTCTAACCTCATCAAGCAAATATCGATCCCTGGACCGAAGCCGTCGGGCGTGTGCTGCGTCAGCGTGAAGCCGAGTTTTTGGTAGAAGCCCTGGGTGTGTTGGGATGTGCTGATGACGAGGGGGAGGGGGCCGAAGTGTTCGAGGGCTTTTTGGATGCGGAATTTGGTAAGATGCTTGCCGAGGCCGGTGCCGATGAGGTCGGAGCGGACCATTCCCCAGCAGAGCGATACGGTTTGATCTTTGTTGAGGGCGATGCCGCCGGCGGCGATAATCTGATCGCCGGCGTCAGCGACGTAATACGGGCCGTGATCGGTGCTGAGAAACTCTCTCAGTTCGGCCTCTTCGGGCGGCGAGAAGTATTTGGGGATGTTGGAGCGGAGGAGAGCGACGACCCCGTCCGTGTCATCGGGTTTGAAGCTTCGAAATTTCGGCTCGGCTGGGGTCATGGTGCTATGTTGAAGTGCAGGACGTCTTCGCGGACGCCGAGGGATTCGTAGAGTTTGATCGCGGGGTCGTCGCCGTGGTCGGCCTGGACGTAGATGACCCAAGCTCCGCGCTCGCGGGCGATCTCGCGAAGCTTGTTGATGAGGGCAGTGGCGATCCCGCGCCGGCGATGTGCCTCGTCGACGGCGAGGTCGTAGATATAGATC
>JACDAK010000253.1 GCA_013695495.1 Blastocatellia bacterium
GGCTTTGGCGGCGGCGGGGGACGCGGGGCTTTATAAGCCGGCGGCTTACAACGGTCATTCGTTTGGCGAATCGCTCGTCCGTTCGGCGGCGGCGGTGGAAAAGGCGTTCGGCGGGCTGACATCGCAGTTGTGGGACGACCCATTTGAATGGACGCTGCCCGAACAGCTTTCGACAAAGCACCGTATTGCGGAGTATCTCGACGAGGTTGCCGCCGCTCGCGAACGAGGGTTTGCGTTCCTTAGGAGCGACGACGATCTGCAGCGCGATATCGCCACGCCCGACGGCATAATGAGCATCTTTTCGCTGCTGCTGCGGTGCCTTTTTAGTGCAGAGAGGCATCACGCCCGTGCGATGATGTGCCTTGAGATCGCCCCGCCGCCCGCCGACCCCGACGACTAGCCTGATTTTTGCAATGCGAAACTTTTCGTGTAAGAATTCGTTAGAAATGCTGGTTAGCAGCTTAACGTGATCGGAGAAACGAATGCACTGTCCCCGTTGCGGCCAGCTCCAGGCCTCACAAGATATTAAATTCTGCTCGCGCTGCGGCTTCCCTATGGGAACTGTCGCCGAAGTATTGGCGCATGGCGGTCATCTGCCTCAGCTTGAAGAGCTTTATCAGCAGTCGTCGAAAACTTGGCTGACGCGCAAGAACGGCGTGGTGTTCAGCGTGATGTGGTTCTTTTTCTTTGTGCTTATCCTAACGCCGATGGGGGGCATTTTGGATGTGGATGTATTAGCCGGATTCTCAGCGATAGTGGGCATTTTTGGCGGGTTAATGCTGTTGATACTGTCGCTCGTTATGCTGCAGCCGGCAAATTCTCGTCCGCGCAAGTTCGCACATCAACAACCGCCGCCGCAGCCCGGGATCGCCGGTAACAGCGGCCGCAACGCTCTGCCTTCGCAGCAGAGCATTCCCGCTGACGTTTATACATCGCCGCAAGGCGCTTGGCAGTCGCCGGAAACAGGCGACCTCGCTCAGCCCGGCAGTGTTACCGAGGGGACGACGAAGCTCTTAAAGAAAGAAGAGGAACGATAACGAGATGCACTGCCCCAAATGCGGCCAGCAACAGGCCACCGACGACACTAGATTTTGTTCGCGCTGCGGGTTTTTGCTCACGGGCATTGCGCAGGTCGTTGATAACGGTGGGATCGTGCCGGGCGCAAATACAAGAACGGGCCAGTCGCCCATGCGCCGGGGTGTTTACAAGGGGCTGTTCATATTTCTCTCGGCGGCCTTAATCGTGCCGCTTATTGCCATGATAACGGTCGCTTTGAACGCGGGACCGTTTGCCGGATTCTTTGCACTTCTGCTCCTGACAGTAGGCGGAATATTGCGGATGGCGTATGCGTTGATGTTCGAATCGAACATCCCTGGGGGGGTCAGCCTTGAGGAACAGACCACAGACACGATGAAACGGGCATTCGGCAAGGCCCCTGCGCACAAAGAGCTGCAGGAATCGACGATCCCCGCAGACTCTTATACGCCGCCCATGGCCGGAAAGTGGTTAGACACCAACGAACTCCAGAAAACGCCCGGCAGCGTTACCGAAAAAACGACACGTTTGCTCGAACGCGACCCCGATCAATAGCCGACCGCTTCGCCGTCGCCGCGACCGTCTATCGCTCCGAGCTTTGTACCGTCTTCCGCGACCATAATGCCTGTCGCTTGTGCAATGTTACCCGGCCGCGCCACGAACTTGTGCCCCATGCCGGTGAGGATGTTCATCGTGTCGGGCGACATTCCGTACATCTCGTACATTATCTCGTCCGGCAGCCACTGATGGTGAATGCGCGGCGCGTCTATCGCCTGTTGGATGTTCATTTCGTGGTCGATGACGTTGATGACCGTCTGGATTACGGCAGAGATGATGCGCGGGCCGCCGCGCGCACCGACCGCGAACCACACGGAGCCGTCTTTTCTTAATACGATGGTGGGCGTCATTGATGACAGCGGACGCTTTCCGCCCTCCACCTTGTTGCGCTCGCCCTGCACCAACCCGAAAAGGTTCGGCGTGCCCGGCCGCGCGGCAAAATCGTCCATCTCGTCGTTCATCAAAATGCCCGTGCCTTTGATCGTGACACGCGACCCGTAAAGGTCGTTGATGGTGTAGGTATTCGACACCATCGTGCCGTCGGCATCAACAACGGTGTAGTGCGTCGTCTCAGTTCCCTCCTTCGCCGCGGCAAATTCGCCGAACTTTACCGCTGTGCTCGGCGTCGCTTTCTTCATGTCGATGGTCGCACGCCGTGCGTTCACGTAAGTCTCGTTCATCAGGTTGGCGATCGGGACATCCGCAAAGTCAGGGTCCGCCATGTATTCCGCACGGTCCGCAAACGCGCGACGAGACGCCTCGGTGTAAAGGTGATACTTCGCCGCCGAATTGTGCTGCATCGCTCGAATGTCATGCTGCTCAAGCATCTTGAGCACCTGCATCATCACGATGCCCCCCGAACTCGGCGGCGGCATCGAGATTATCTCGTGCCCGCGATAACGGCCGCGGATCGGATCGCGCTCTTTAGCCACGTAATTCTTTAGGTCCGCCATCGTGATCAGGCCGTTGTTCGCTTTCATGTCCGCCGCGATCATCTCAGCAGTCTTACCCGTATAGAACTCAGCCGCACCGTTATCCCGAACGCGCTCCAGCGTCTGTGCCAGCTCCGGCTGCTTTAGCGTGTCGCCCTCTTTGAAGTAGTCGCCGTCACGAAGGAAAATACGGTTGCTTTCCGGGTACTTCGAAAGCGTGTCTTTGTACGCGATAAAGAGGTTCGAAAGTCGATGAGACAGCACGTATCCGTCTTCAGCAAGCTTTCGCGCCGGTTCGACAAGGTCCTTCCACGCGATCGTGCCCGACCCATATTTCTTATGCGCCAGATCAAACCCCGCGAGCGTCCCGGGAACTCCGGAGGCGCGATAACCGACCGTCGAACCGCCCTCGCCGCGAATGATGTTGCCTTCGCTGTCAACGTAAAGGTCGCGATGTGCCGCCGCGGGCGCCATCTCGCGGTAATCGATCGCGTGCGTCGAACCGTCACGCTTGCGGATCACCATAAAGCCCCCGCCGCCGATGTTGCCCGCTTCCGGATAAACCACGGCGAGCGCGATGCCGACAGCGATCGCGGCATCAACGGCGTTCCCGCCCTTTTTCATAATGTCCACGCCGATCTGCGAGGCAAGCACGTGCTGAGACGCGACCATGCCGTTCTTTGCACGAACCGGCTCACGCGTTGCCGCATGGCCGGAAAGCGGTGAGAGCGTTGCGAAAAAAATGACGACGATCGTCCAGCTACAAATTATTCTTCTCAGTTTGAGGGTTGGCATAACAAAACTTTATCAGAACTTGAAAGTGGCAACAAATTACCGCCTGCGCGGCTGCAACTTTTCGTTTTTGAGGTAAAAGCGTTATATTCATTAATTCTGCAAGGACGAGTAATGACCGCAGGCGATAGTAGAAGCAATGTTCCTTTCACGAATATCACCGAAGAACATTCTGCGCAACTTTCGCCGCGGCCAGTCGCGCTCGACCCGAACCCTTGCTGATTACCGCTTCTTTGCATATCTTGCAGTTCTCGGTCCGGGCATGATCGCTGCCAATGCGGGTAACGACGCCAGCGGCATAGCGACATATTCCACTGTCGGCGCGGGGTTCGGCTATTCCCTGCTCTGGGCATTCATTCCGATGCTGCTTAGCCTCATTGTGGTGCAGGAAATGTGCGTTCGTATGGGCGTTGTCACGGGGCAGGGCCTGGCCGACCTCATACGCGAGCAATTTGGTGTGCGATGGACAGCCGTCGTCATGCTCGCACTGCTGATAGCCAACACGGGCGTAATCATTTCAGAATTCGTCGGCATCGCACAAGCCGCGGAGCTCTTTGGCGTTTCACGCGTGATCGCCGTACCGCTGGCCTCGGGCGTCATCTGGTGGCTCGTGGTAAAAGGCACGCAGAAGCGGGTCGAGCGCGTATTTTTGGCGATGTCGCTCGTTTTCTTCTGTTACATCCTCGCCGCGTTCCTTGCACAGCCCGATTGGCTCTCTGTCGGCGAGGGTTTCGTCACGCCATCGATCACGATGGACACGGCTTATCTCTTTATGCTCATCGCCTTGATCGGCACGACCATAACGCCATTTATGCAGGTATATGTTCAGTCGGCGGTCGTCGAAAAGGGGCTGGACAAATCCGATCTCCCGCTCGTGCGGGCCGACGTTGTGGTCGGAACTACCTTCGCCGTGATCATTGCCGCATTTATCGTGATCTCGACCGGTGCAACGCTTCACGGTAAGGGGATCACAGAGATTGACTCTGCTGCGACGGCAGCGGAAGCACTCGTACCGGTTGTCGGAATCTACGCGAAATATCTGTTCGCAGTGGGCTTGTTGGGCGCGGCAATGCTTGCCATGGGCGTCTTGCCTTTGGCCACGGCCTATTCGATGAGCGAAGCTCTCGGATTCGAAAAGGGCTTGTCGCGATCGTTCCGTGAGGCTCCGATATTCCTCGGGATCTTCACCGCGCTGGTCGTCCTCGGTTGTGTTGTGGCAATGATCCCCGGAATCCCGCAGATCAAGCTGCTCATATTCACACAGATGATAAACGGCTTGCTTCTTCCGATCATCCTTGTCGCCATTGTGAAATTGGCTAATAATAAGGAAATAATGGGCGAGCACACTAACTCGCGTGCTTTCAACGTGTTCGCAGTTCTTATAGCTGCGGTCGTTTCGATCCTCTCCTTGTTGTTGATCGCCTATTCCGTTGCTGACCTAATGTAAAGGTTTGATCTATGCCTCAGATCGTCATTTACATCGTCGCCTTCTTTATTATTTTCCAAAGCCAGTATCCGAATGTTCAGCTCGCGCCCCTGTTCACCGGTTCCACGATAATAGGGATCGTCGTCGGGCTCGCGCTGCAAGATACGCTGGGGAACCTTTTCGCGGGCATTGCGCTCCAGGCGGACCAGCCTTTCCAGGTCGGCGATGTCGTCTCCATAACGAATCAAGGCACCGGCGTTGTCGAAAGCGTGTCATGGCGGGGTGTTAAGATGCGGACCTTTCAGAACAAGCTAATGGTGATAAGCAATTCGGTACTCGGACGCGAGACGATCGAAGTAGCACCGAAGGACAACCTAAACGCACGCATCGCAAAGGGCAGCAGGGCGGTTCAATGTTCATTATCGCTCGCGGTTCGGTAAAAATTCAGCTCGAGGTTTCCGATGCGATACATCACACGATCAATCAACTGCGAGCCAATGATTTCTTTGGCGAGATGAGTTCATGGCAAGAGCGTAATTTCAGCCCTGAAGCGTTTCTTCGGTATGTAGGGCGGCTATTGAACGTTCTTGTCGTAGATATCGTGAAGCACTTCTGAGATAGGCTTGCGCTCGCCGAAAGGATCGTCGTCATCTTTTCTGTTGCTGCGCGGTTTCCCATTCTTCTTCTGAGGCTCATTCTGCGTTATGCTCACACGCTCGCGTCCGTTCTCAGAAAAGTCCACTTTCGCCTCTCTATCCACCCGATCGACGAGACGCTCGATGTCGATCTCCGCGGCGTCGCCATGATCGGCATCCTCAAGTTGCTGGACGGGTGTTTCAGTCGCGAATTTCGTCCGGCTCTCTTCCAAAAGGGCCTTTCCCCTAAGCCGTCGGGCACGCTCCAACGCACGGATCGCCGCCGAAGTTAACGGTGCATCGGCAGGCTCGCGTTCGATCTTGCGCAAGATCTTGACATAGTTGCGAAGCTCGGGCGTGGGAAAAGCGTACGCACCCTCGTCAGCACTGGGGTTCTCAACCACGTTAGCTAAATTATTCACCGCAGCCTTGTGATC
>JACDAK010000271.1 GCA_013695495.1 Blastocatellia bacterium
GATCAAAGTTGTCCAGCCGGGTTCGAAAACGCCGACCGTTTTCATGTCCATTACGGCCAGGGTTCGAGCATCCGGAGGCGAGCAGGGATTGCTGGGCCTGGCATTTCACCCAGATTTTGCATCGAACGGCTACTTTTTTGTGAATTACACACGCGAGACCGACGGTGCCACTGTCGTATCGCGGTTCAGTGCGACCTCCAACAACACCGCGGGCGACCCCAACAGCGAGCGGGTCCTACTGACGATCGCGCAGCCTTTCACTAATCACAATGGTGGCATGATCGAGTTCGGCGCGGACGGGTATCTTTATATAGGGACGGGGGACGGAGGTTCTGGAAACGACCCAGGCAACCGGGCTCAGAACATCAATGAACTTCTCGGCAAGTTCCTGCGGATCGATCCGGATGTATCGGGTAACAACAATAATCCTCCGTATACGAATCCGCCGGACAACCCATATGTCGGGACGGCAGGGCGAGATGAAATATACGCGATCGGCCTGCGCAACCCATGGCGATGGTCGTTTGACCGCGGCGGCACTAACCAGCTTTGGGCAGCAGATGTTGGGCAGGGTGCATGGGAAGAGGTCAGCATCATAACGCTCGGCGGCAACTTTGGCTGGCGGGTTTATGAAGGCAATGCCTGCACAGGGCTCGACCCGGCGCTTTGCATACCTGCGAACTTCACGATGCCGGTATTTCAGTACGCGAACAGCGGCACGCCCCGTTGCTCTATCACGGGCGGGTATGTTTACCGCGGTTCGCGAAACGCTTTGCCGAGGGGGTCCTACGTCTATGGCGACTTTTGCACCGGAGAGATCCTGCTCTGGCACAACAACACGCAGAACCTTCTTGTGGATACAAATCGAAGTATCGCCTCGTTTGGCGAAGATGAGAATGGTGAGCTGTACGTCGTCGGGCTCGGCGGCACGATCGACAGGATCATGGGCAACAAGGCGCCTGCCGATTTCGATGGGGACGGCCGCACCGACCTCAGCGTTTTCCGTCCTTCAAATGGCCGCTGGTACACTATCCGCAGCAGCGATCAGGGATATCGCGAGTTTCATTTTGGTGTGGAGGGCGACATTCCGACTCCGAAAGATTACGACGGCGACGGAAAAACTGACATCTCTGTGTTCCGACCGTCAGAAGGGTTTTGGTACATAGTCAACAGTGCCGATAACACGTTCAAAACGCAGTGGTGGGGCCAGAGCGGCGACGTTCCGGTAGCGGGCGATTACGATGGCGACGGGAAGGCGGACATCGCAGTTTACCGGCCAAGCGAGGGAATGTGGTACATAATACGTTCGACAGATCTTGGACTGATCATGTTCAACTGGGGTGTGCCGGGCGACATTCCTACACCGGGAGACTACGACGGCGACGGCCGTTACGACTTAACAATATGGAGGCCTTCGACCGGAACCTGGTGGACAATAAGCACAAACGATTACGCCATCACCACTCTTTGGTTCGGTGTTGAGGGGGATATTCCGGTACCCGGAGATTTTGACGGCGACGGCAAGATCGATCAAGCTATCTTCCGTCCTTCATCGGGCGAATGGTACATCAGGCGCACGTTGGATAATGGGATCGTACGGCAGCTTTGGGGTGTCAGCGGAGACATTCCGGTCGTTGGCGATTATGACGGCGACGAGCGCGACGATATCTCTATCTTTAGGCCCTCGGAAGGCGTGTGGTACATAATCGGAAGCTCAGGGACTCCCGTCCCGGCAAGGGCGTGGGGTGTGAACGGCGACCTGCCGATACCGGCATACGACGGCCGTTAGTTCATTGGCGAAGTGCGGCGCGGGCGAGAGTGAAAACGTTCACCTCGGCCGCGCCGGCTTTCTTTAAAACGCGTGCACAGTATGAAGCGGTCGAGCCGGACGTCATAACATCATCTACCAGCAGAATGCTTTTGCCGGCGATCATCTTCGGGCGTTTCACTTCAAACGCCTTCTTCACCGCCAATTCGCGGGCTTTCATGTCCATTCCTACACGGTGCATAGGGGTGTGAATTCGACGTGCGAGGCTTACGCTGTCTATCGAACAATTCGTAAGCTTTGCAACTAAGCTCGCGATGACCTCGGCCTGGTTGAAGCCGCGCTCATGCCGACGCCTTGCCGAGAGAGGAACGGGAATGATCAACTCGCGGCCGCTAAGATCCAGTCTTGCGAGAGCCTCTGGTATAAGTGCTTTTATTCGCCGCGGCACCTGCGGAGTGGTTTTTAGGGAGACCACAGTTGCGGCAAGTGCGTGTTCGTAAATGCCAATTGCAGCCGCTTTGTCATAGCTTTGAATGTCACAGCGGCGGCAGTAAGGAATCGAATCAGCCGAAGATCCGACGAGAAGTGCCTGACATTTAACGCATACGGTGTCGTCGCGTTCGAAGATCTTTGTTTGAGACCAGCAGAAGGCGCACGCCGGGCCGTTCTCATACGAGAATGACTGCCGGTCGCAGGTTGTGCAGGGTTGGGGAAAGAAAACAGAAAGGATGAGATCTGCGGACCGCTTCAGCATGGAGAGAATGCCCGATCAGGGCCGCAGCCGATCAATCTTCGTCGAGCATGCCTTTTTCGACAAGCTCCTGGCAGTTAAGACAGTAACGCGCCCACGGAATAGCGGCTAGCCGTTTTGGCGTGATCTCGATGTTGCAGTTAAGGCACTCGCCATATTCGCCATCGTCGATCCGCAGAAGGGCTTCGTCCATAAGCGCTAGCTGGCGGCTGTCGTTTTCGGACACAGCGAGCATAACGTTCTTTGAATAGTTCCTTACGGCAAGGTCCACCGGATCCGGCGTTTCCGAATCGTCGACCGAAAGGTCATTGCCGCTAAGCTTGCTTACGAGAGCCTCCCGGTCGGTGAGCAATCTCTCTTTGATCTTTTTTAGTTCTGTTTTATTCATTTCTGGTAAGGAAAACCCTTAATGATCGAGAAACCTCGAAATAGCTGTTCTAACAGCAGCACACGAGCCATCTCATGTGTAAAAGTTAGAAACGATAAAGATAACCTAAGATCTGCCCTCTCGGCAACCTCTGAGGATACACCTTTAGACCCCCCGATAATAAAAACTATCTCCTTTCGAGCATCCATCTGCCAATTTTCGATGATTTCTGCGAGCTGGTGCGAGGTCACGGACCTGCCCTGAACATCAAGGAGAACCACGAAAACGTTTTTTTGATGCAGTGCCGCCAGTATTCGTTTACCGTCTGTTTCAGGGGTGTCAGCAACCGGAGAGTCCTTGAGCTCGCTGATTTCGCAGCTGACAAAATGAGAAAGACGCCCCAGATATTCTTCCTGAAGCGCCCGCCAGTTCTTGTCCTTTGTCTTCCCGAGCCAGAGAAAACGGAATTTCATGTTTGAGCGTCGAGGGTTTCCGGAAGCTGTACCTTTCGAGCATCGAGCCAGAGGCGCTCGAGATCATAAAACTCACGTGCCTTTCTGTCGAAAACGTGAAAGATAAAATCGCCATAATCCAAAAGCACCCATTCACCCGTCGCGTAGCCTTCGATCCGCACGAGCTTGGCGCCCAGCTGCTTTTTAAGCTGCTCGCGAATTTCATCAGCAATTGCCTGAACCTGCCGCTGATTTGCACCACTCGAAATAACGAAGTATTCAGTGAAGCTCGCTATGTCTCGCAGGTCTAGTGCAACCATATGCTCCGCTTTTTTTTCGGCGGCGCAGCTTACGGCGAGCTTTACAGTGTCGTCAAGTTCGTCGAAAGGAGTGGTGGAATCCGGTATCTGGATCTTGACCGATTCGCGGGCAAGTGTTTTTTCCTGTGTTTCTTCCATTATCTATAAACTTCGTACTTTTCGATGTAATTTGCAACCTCCAGCGGCAGGTGGTCTGTGCGGTCAAGACTTCCGTCCCGCAGATCGGTTCGCAAGTTAGTTGCCGATGCGGCGCTGTGAACGGCGTCCGTAAAATAAATGTTGGTGCCGGCCGGGCTATCTTGCCGAGAAAACGACGAGCTTCCTCGAACGTCGATGATTCGGCTGCGAATGGGATCGGTTACATGCTGTGCTTCCAATGGAAAGCCGGGGCGGCCCATTACAATATGGTTTGAGGTCAGCAGCAGCGTTTCCCACTCTTTCCACGTCCGAATATCGGCCCACGAATCGGCACCCATTACGAAATAAACCGCATCGTGTAGGTGTTTTTTTTGAAGTTCTGCAATTGTGTCGATGGTATACCGTTTTTCATTTTTTTCGATCTCGTGCGGAGAAACGAAAACGCGTTTTTCTTCGGCGGTCGCAAGGCAAAGCATCGCATAACGATGGAGAGCCAACGTTGGCGGACGATCCGGCTTGTGCGGAGCGTGGTACGCCGGAAGAAAGTAGAACCGATCGAGATGAAAGAGGGAAGTGACCTCACGAGCGATCGCCAGATGTCCGCTGTGGACGGGGTCGAAGGTGCCGCCGAAATACGCGATGTGCTTCATCGATCTAGACTCTGAGTCATGGCGGCCTCTTCGCGGTCGTCGCGCTCCAATTGCTGGAGCGCTTTCGCGACCTTGAACACGAGATCCTTTGTTCCGACATTAGTCACCGCAGAGATCTCCAGGAACTGTTTCCGGTCTTTTTTTGCCCGCTCTCTTAAGCGTTCAAGTTTTTCGGGTTCTTCGAGAGCGTCGATCTTTGTTGCTACCACGATCTGCGGGCGTTCCGCCAGTTCGTCACTGTAATTTGCCAGTTCGCGGTTGATGGTTTCGTAATCTTCCACCGGGTCGCGGCCCGAAGCATTTGATACATCCACGAGATGAAGATTCAACTTCGTTCGCTCGACATGCCGGAGGAATCGGTCGCCGAGGCCGGCACCATCAGATGCTCCTTCGATCAGACCGGGAATATCGGCTACCACGAATGTCTTATACTCGCCGATATCAACGACACCTAGGTTGGGCTCTAGCGTAGTGAAAGGGTAATCGGCTATTTTTGGTCTTGCGGCTGAGATGACGCTTATCAGAGTCGATTTTCCTGCGTTAGGGAAGCCGACGAGGCCGACATCGGCGATGAGTTTGAGTTCAAGCTGAAGCTCTTTTTCGTCACCAGGACGTCCGGTGTAATGAAAGCGCGGAGCTCGGCGGGTGGGCGTGGCGAAATGCGAGTTGCCCCAGCCGCCTTTTCCGCCTTTTGCCGCGAGGAAACGCTGGCCCGGTTCGGTAAAATCGAAAAGGAGCTCGTTGGTTTCGGCGTCGAATACCTGTGTGCCGACGGGGACGCGGACGAGAGCGTTTTCGCCCGCCTTGCCGTGGCGATTGGACCCTTCGCCGTGGCGGCCGCGTTCAGCCTTGTGTTCCGGGTTGTAACGAAGATGCAGCAGTGTATTAAGCCCTTCGTCAGATTCGAGATAAACGTCTCCGCCGATGCCGCCGTCGCCGCCTGAAGGGCCGCCGCGGGGGACGAACTTCTCTCGGCGAAACGCTGTGACGCCGTCTCCGCCGTCACCGGCTTTGATCCTTATCTTAACTCGATCAATAAACATCTAGGTCTATACTAAGCTTTGGCGGTGCCAGCGACAACCGGAAGAACCTGTGGGAAACACAACAAAGGCGCCGATCCAATAAATTGAACCGACGCCTTTGTTTCCTTGTCGAATGCCGAAGCATCCGAATTAAGGCGGCAAATGAGCATGCACACACTCGCTTTGCCTAATTTGTATCCCGAGACGCTCGAGCGGCGAGCCGTTCCCGGTCAACACCCTGCATTCCGAAGAATGAAGCTGCACATCTAAGTGCGTGGTGTCGTTAGGTTTTTGTTCTGGTGGCTTTTCCTCCACCGCCGGTTACGGATCCGGCAACGAGGCTCATGCTTTCGCAATGAGCGACTATGCACTCAATCGGCTGTACCGTCCGATGAGCGTCGCCCGTTTTTATCCGGACGACTCGAGACATCCGAAGATATCAAGAGCGAAGCCTTTCGGCTTCGGCTTGGGGCGTAAATAGCAACTGCATTCCGCTAGCTGTTGCCCTCGAAAGATGCGTCACCGCATCGATCGCCTGTCCCCAGGCCGGTCAAAATGCCCGTAAGCAATTTCGACTGTAGAGCGATTCTACACCCATATTTTCCAGAGTCAAGTAGAAAATACTTTAGGTTCTGACCCCAAAAGGTCCACGGCTGTGGAGATCTCTGTGGAAAACTTGCGGGCCGGGCTGTGGATAAAGCTGTGGATAAACAAAGAAGCCCAACAGCGGCGGGAGACGAGGCGCAAGGCACCAACGGCCAAGTTCTTGAGGTCCTGTGGAAAAGCAGCTTTCGACGAACTGAAAAAAAATAATTCACGAGCAAAAAAACAAAGCCCGCCGGGAAAAAAGCATTCCCGACGGGCAATAATTAATGAATTTGTTTGTTAAGCCGCTGCTTTCGGCGCGAGTTCGGTCGCGCCTTCGGCATAAACGCTGATGAACTTGCCGCGTTGGCCCTTATCTTCAAACTTGACGAAGCCTTCAATTAGCGAAAACAGAGTGTCGTCCTTTCCGCGGCCGACGTTCTTGCCCGGCTTCCATTTGGTGCCGCGCTGTCGCGCGAGGATGTTGCCGCCGAGTACATGCTCGCCGCCGAATTTCTTTAAGCCGAGCCGCTGTGCGTTTGAATCGCGACCGTTTCTCGATGAACCTACGCCTTTCTTATGTGCCATTACTTTCTTTCGAAGCGATTGAGCCCCGAACCTCCAACTGCTAAATCTTTTCGATCTTGATCTCAGTGTAACCTTGACGGTGACCTTGCTTACGCTTGTACTGCTTACGACGCTTCATTTTGAACACGATGATCTTATCACCGCGTCCGTGGCCTACGACAGTAGCAGAGACCGTCGCGTCTCCACCAATCTGTGGATCACCGGCTACAACTAGCGCCGGGATATCAACGGTCTGGCCTGCCTTCGCAGAGATCGTCGGAATACGAAGTGTTTGGCCTGGTTCGACGGGAAACTGCTTTCCGCCTGTTTTAATGATCGCGTAACTCATGTGTTTTCTCCTTGCGGCACCCGACAGAACAGCGAGTATGAGCCGAAACCAAAAATTATACGGAAAAAGGGTATCGTGGTCAATCTGTGGTGCAGGTTTATGCGGAGCCGGCGGAACGAGGCTGCAAATTGGACTTGCATCGCGTGATAAAATTGTTGCGCAGCAGATATTTGAATAGGAGGAAGTCGTTATGGAAATGGTCGACGAGCCCACGTCGTTTTATACAAAAGTATCAGAAATGCATCGCGGAGCTGAGTGGTTTTTCTGGGTCGCTGCTCTGTCGGTCATCAATTCGCTTGTCGTCACGTTCGGCTCGATGGGCGACACGCTTTTTGGACTGGGCGGCACCCGGGTGATCGACCAGTATATGAGGGCAGGATCGCTTGGTGCTGTTGAGGCTTGGTGGTTGCCGTTGAGCCTGCTGCTGCCGCTCGTGTTTGCAGGGATCGGCTATCTGGCTTGGCGGGGAAGTGACAAGGCGTTCATCATCGGGATGTTCCTATACGCTTCGGACGCGATGATCGTTATCGGATTCGCGATTTCTTTGCGTTCGGCTTCCACCTCGTCGCTCTCTTCTTTATATTCAAGGGACTTCTTGCCAGCCGAAGGCGATATGACCCGTCGGTCTAGATCTTGTCGGGATCTTTGACGACCGCGACAAACGGGAGATTTCGATATCGGCCGGCCGCGTCAAGCCCGTAGCCTACGACGAATCGGTTTGGCACGACAAAGCCGGTGTAATCGATGCTCAGCTCTTTTTTTATCCGCGGCTCCGGCTTATCCAGGAGAGTCGCCAGCCTTATAGATTTGGCACCACGTGAACCCAGGATCTCGAGCAGTCGGCTCAGCGTTAGTCCTGTATCGACGATATCCTCGACCACGATAACGCATTTGCCGCGGATCGGGTTGCTGAGGTCCTTGAGAATTTCAACATCACCCGAAGATTTTGTGCCGTCCTTGTAGCTCGAGACCGCCATGAAGTCGATCGATAGCGGAAGGTCGATCGCGCGCATAAGATCGGCCAAGAATACGCACGATCCTTTCAACACGCCGACCAAAACAAGGTCCTCGCCGGCGTGATCAGCCGCGATCTGTCGCCCGAGTTCGCCTACCCGTTCTCTGATCAGATCTTCTGAGAATAGTATTTCAAGGTTGGGATCGGTAAATTCCGTCGTTTCAATCTTTGATGTTATAGAGGACATAGGTTCGGAGGTTGATTGGATCAGGTTTTAGAAATACTATCAAAACATCGAATGATTGCAAGGCTCATAAACGCCCCTGCATGATACCTTCTATGGCAGAAAACAGCAGCGAAGTTCGCGAACGGGTCAGGAAACTGGTGCAAGAGGTGCTTGCGTCCGTGCCGGATGCAGATCCTACGTCAGCGGAGCAGACGAGCTATCCCGAACGCTTAGTCGTCAATTCACTGCGCAACAAGGCGGAGCGGGAATACGACCGCGATGAATCGTCCAAGCTTTTGATCACCGAGGATGACATTCGGGGACTGTCACAGGGCGATCGGCTAAGAGTTGATGAAAAAGCAAAGTTCACACCGCTTGCACAGGATCTGGTTAATTCGCTAGGACTTCAGTTGATCACGAAAACGCGGCGCGAGAGCAGCATTCGGGTACGATCCATCGCTATCGGATCAGATCACGGCGGATTTGATGCAAAGGAGCAACTGAAGATATTTCTCAGCGACCACGACGTCAAGATTCGTGATTTCGGCACAGACTCAAAGGAAGCAGTCGATTATCCGGACTTTGCGCACGCGGTTGCGAGTTCCGTCGGTGCGGGTCACGTTGACGCGGGA